>SKRP01000036.1 GCA_007118445.1 Natronohydrobacter sp. | reverse complement strand
CATGTCGGCGCTTTGGCCATGTCCGAGGCGGGCGCGGGGTCCGATGTGGTGGGCATGAAGCTGCGCGCGGAAAAGAAGAATGACCGTTTCGTGCTGAACGGGACGAAATACTGGATCACCAACGGCCCCGACGCTGATGTGCTGGTGGTCTATGCCAAGACCGACCCGGAGGCAGGGTCCAGGGGAATCACGGCCTTTCTGGTTGAGAAGGACATGGCGGGGTTTTCCACAAGCCCCCATTTCGACAAACTGGGGATGCGCGGCTCGAACACGGCGGAACTGGTCTTCGAGGATGTGGAAGTGCCCTATGAGAATATCCTCGGCGAAGAGGGGCGCGGGGTGGCCGTGCTCATGTCGGGGCTGGATTATGAACGCGTGGTGCTCTCGGGGATCGGCACCGGTATCATGGCGGCCTGTCTCGATGAGATCATGCCCTATCTGCGCGACCGCCAGCAATTTGGAAAGCCCATTGGCAGCTTCCAGCTGATGCAGGGCAAGATCGCGGATATGTACACGGCGATGAACTCGGCCCGCGCCTATGTCTATGAGGTCGCCAAAGCCTGCGACCGGGGCGAGGTCACGCGCGCCGATGCAGCGGCTTGCGTGCTCTACGCCTCGGAAGAGGCGATGAAACAGGCGCATCAGGCGGTGCAGGCGATGGGTGGTGCGGGGTTCATGAACGACTCGGCGGTCAGCCGTTTGTTCCGCGATGCGAAGCTGATGGAAATCGGCGCGGGCACGTCGGAAATCCGCCGGATGCTGGTCGGGCGTGAATTGATGGGGGCGATGGGATGAGGCAGGCTTGCGCATTTGCCCTTGGCATTGGCCTTGTGGGCAGCGCAGCCCTGGCTGAACAGGTCACATTTGACCCGGCACCTGTAATCGCCTGTCTGGATCAGGGCGCTCAGCATAGTTGTATCGGCGCAGGCCGAGATCCCTGTGCGCGGCAGAATCTCCCCTCGACTGTGGTCATTGAGGGCTGTCTGAAGGCAGAATACAAGTTCTGGCAAGGACTTGCCGAGCGCGCCTATGCAGGGCTTGAAGCCGAGGGGCTGGAGATTGATGCGCATACCGAGTTTGCCGATCCACAACCCCCGCGTCGTGTTGTGGCACTGGAACGTGCGCATCAGGCATGGCTGGACTATCGCGAGCAGCATTGCGCCTTTCAGCTTGCGCGCTGGCATGGCGGCTCTGGTGCGGGCGGGGCCTATTTTCGCTGCATGATGGAACTGACCGGCACTTATGCGCTGCAATTACAGCCGGATATCTGGATGCAAGAAAGGAACGGGGCGCAATGAAACTCACATCCTCTGTCCTGACTGGCTCTGACCAGTTCCGCGCCAATCGCGATGCGCATCTGGCGGCGCTCGCGCAGATCACCGAGGTGCAGGCGCTGGCCCGCGCAGGCGGGGGCGACAGGGCCCGCGCCCGCCATGTCGCGCGCGGCAAGATGCTGCCACGCGACCGGGTGGCAGGGCTTCTGGATCACGGCTCGCCTTTTCTGGAAGTGGGCAGCACAGCAGCGCATGGGCTTTATGACGGGGCCGCACCCTGCGCGGGCGTCATCGCCGGGATCGGGCAGGTCTCTGGGCGGTTGTGCATGGTTGTGTGCAATGATGCGACGGTGAAAGGCGGCACTTACTACCCGATGACGGTCAAGAAGCATCTGCGTGCGCAAGAGATTGCCGAGGAAAACCATCTGCCCTGTATTTACCTTGTCGATAGTGGCGGCGCGAACCTGCCCAACCAGGATGAGGTCTTTCCCGACCGCGACCATTTCGGGCGGATTTTCTACAATCAGGCGCGCATGTCCGCGAAGGGGATCGCGCAGATCGCGGTGGTGATGGGGTCTTGCACCGCAGGCGGGGCCTATGTGCCCGCGATGTCGGATGTGACGATCATCGTGCGGGATCAGGGCACGATCTTTCTGGCCGGGCCGCCGCTGGTGAAGGCCGCGACCGGCGAGCTGGTCAGCGCCGAGGATCTGGGCGGCGGCGATGTGCATACGCGGCTGTCGGGGGTGGCAGATTATCTGGCCGAAGATGACGCGCATGCGCTGGCGCTCGCGCGGCGTGCGGTCGGCAATCTGGCCAGCGGTGCGGGCAAAGCCCACACCCTACGGGGTGCCATCGAGGATCCGGCCTATGATCCGGAAGAGATCCTCGGCGTCGTGCCCGCTGACATGCGCACGCCCTATGACATTCGCGAGGTCATTGCGCGGCTGGTCGATGGGTCGCGCTTTGACGAATTCAAGCCGCGTTTCGGCGAGACACTGGTGACAGGTTTTGCGCAGCTCATGGGTTGGCCAGTGGGGATCGTCGCGAATAACGGGGTGCTTTTCTCTGAGGCGGCTGTGAAAGGCGCGCATTTCATCGAGCTGTGTTCGCAGCGCCGCGTCCCGCTGGTCTTCCTGCAGAATATCACTGGTTTCATGGTTGGTCGGAAATACGAGAATGAAGGCATCGCCCGGCATGGGGCCAAGCTGGTGACTGCTGTTGCCACAACAGCCGTGCCCAAGATCACGATGCTTGTAGGCGGCAGCTTTGGTGCCGGGAATTACGGCATGGCGGGGCGTGCCTACGGCCCGCGCTTCCTATGGACCTGGCCCAACAGCCGCATCTCGGTCATGGGCGGCGCACAAGCGGCCGGTGTGTTGGCCACAGTCAAGCGCGATGCGATGGAGCGGGCCGGGCAGGACTGGAGTCGCGAGGAAGAAGACGCATTCAAGCGCCCCACCATCGAGATGTTCGCGCATCAATCGCACCCGCTCTATGCGTCGGCGCGGCTCTGGGATGACGGGATCATCGATCCGCGCCAGTCGCGGCAAGTGCTGGCGCTGTCGTTGGCTGCGGCGCTTTCCGCACCAGTGGGCGAGACACGTTTTGGTGTGTTTCGTATGTAGAAATATGAGTATTTTCAGCAAGATGAAGCAGATTTAGGTTTCATCTTGCCCCAAATACTCCGGGGGGAATCGCCGCAAGGCGATGGGGGGCAGCGCCCCCCTACTGGCGAAAGAAAGTGCGAGGCCATGTTTGACAAGATCCTGATTGCCAATCGCGGCGAGATTGCCTGCCGGATCATCCACACAGCTCGGTCAATAGGTGTGCGCACTGTCGCTGTCTATTCGGAAGCAGATACAGGCGCGCTGCATGTGGCTCAAGCCGATCAGGCCGTCCTGATCGGTGGGCCTGCGCCGCGTGACAGTTACTTACGCGCAGATGCGATCATCCGGGCCGCGAAAGACACTGGCGCGCAGGCGATCCATCCGGGCTATGGCTTCCTGTCGGAAAACCCCGAATTCGTCGAGGCCGTGGAGGCTGCAGGGCTGGTCTTTGTCGGCCCCCCCGCGCGTGCCATCCGCGCGATGGGCCTGAAAGATGCGGCCAAGGCGCTCATGCAGGAAGCCGGTGTTCCGGTCGTCCCTGGCTATCATGGCAGCAACCAGGATGGCGAACATCTGGCCGGCGCTGCTGATGAGATCGGCTATCCGGTGCTGATCAAGGCCGTGGCAGGTGGTGGTGGCAAGGGGATGCGGCTGGTCGAGCACCCCGCGCAATTCATGGATGCGCTGGCCAGCGCCAGGGGTGAAGCAGCGACCGCCTTTGGCAATGAGGCGGTGCTGATCGAGAAATTCATCACCAAGCCGCGCCATATCGAACTGCAGGTCTTTGGCGACGGGGTCGAGGCCGTGCATCTCTTTGAGCGCGATTGCTCGCTGCAGCGCCGCCACCAGAAGGTGATCGAGGAAGCCCCGGCACCTGGCATGACCGCCGAGATGCGCGCGGCGATGGGGCAGGCGGCGGTCCGGGCTGCAAAGGCCATCGGCTACAAGGGGGCGGGCACGGTCGAATTCATCGTCGATGGCAGTCGCGGGCTGCGCCCGGACGCGTTCTGGTTCATGGAAATGAACACGCGCCTGCAGGTCGAACACCCGGTGACCGAGGCGATCACCGGGGTGGATCTGGTCGAATGGCAATTGCGTATTGCGGCTGGCGAGGGGCTGCCCTGCACGCAGGAGGCGCTCTCGATCCGCGGCCATGCATTCGAGGCGCGGCTTTATGCCGAAGATGTGCCCGCTGGCTTCCTGCCTGCGACCGGGCGGTTGGCGCATCTGCAGTTTCCCGACGATGCGCGGGCCGATACCGGGGTGCGCACGGGCGATGTGATCAGCCCCTGGTATGATCCGATGATTGCCAAGCTGATCACCCATGGCCCGACCCGCGCAGTTGCGCTCAAACGTCTCGAAGCGGCGCTGGCCGCGACCGAGGTTGCAGGTTCGGTGACCAATCTGGCCTTTCTGGGCGCGCTGGCGCGGCATGAGGGTTTTCGCGCGGGCGATGTGGATACGGGCGTGATCGCGCGGGATCTGGAGGCGCTGGTGACCGTGCCGGAACTGGCGGACTGGGAATGGGCTGGCGCAGCGGCGATCGCGGTGGGGCTGGCGGAGATTGATGATCCGCTGGCCGGGTTCAGCCCGTCCGGGCCGATCTGGCAGCCGGTGCCGCTTGCGCATGCCGATCTGCGGATCGCTGTCACGGGGCCGCGCCGGGCAATTGTTGCTGTGGCCGGGCAAGAATGCACGGTCGAGGCGACAGATGCAGGGCTGCGCGTCGCGGATGCGCCGGGGCTGCTGCGCGGGGTTTGCGCCGGGGAGAAGCTGTTCCTGTTCGGCCCTGTGCCACGCATGCTGGAGCGGATTGACCCTTTGGCGCGGGCATCGAAGGCCGGAGCCGGAGCGGATGTGGTGCTGGCACCGATGCCGGGGCTGGTGAAGGCGATTTTCGTGTCTCCGGGGGAAGAGGTTCTCGAGGGTGCGCGGCTGGCGGTGCTGGAAGCGATGAAAATGGAACATACGCTGGTTGCGGCGCGGGCAGGGCGCGTCGCGGAACTTCTGGCCGCGCCGGGGGCACAGGTCGAGGCCGGTGCGGCGCTTGTGCGGCTGGAGGACGCGGCATGAGCGCGGGCGCTGTGCAGTGGCGCAGGGGCTGCATTGAGTATTTTTGGCAAGATGAAGGGAGAGAGTCGTGATCCGGCTCTGGCATGTGGCGCAGTCGCGCTCGTTCCGGGTGCTCTGGGCGCTGGAAGAGATCGGCGCGCCGTATGAGCTGATCCGCTGTTCATTCTTTGACCGATCCTTGCGCGCGCCGCAACATCTTGCGCGCTCGCCTGCGGGGCGGGTGCCGGCGCTGGAAGATGGCGCGACGGTGCTCTGTGAAAGCGGGGCGATTCTGGCATGGCTGGCCGAGACGCGCGCGCCGCATCTGCGTGTTGCCGAGGGGGGCGAGGGGCGCGCGGCGTTTCTGCAGGGGCTGCATTACGCGGAAACGCTGGGCGCGCATCTGGCCAATCTGACGCAGCATCATATCGTGTTGCGCGAGGCATCCATGCGGTCGCCCACAGTGATGCGGCTGGAAGCCAAGCGGCTGGAAAATGCCTTGCGGGCGGTCGGGCCGGGTTGGGTGGCAGGACACTTCAGTGTCGCCGATGTGGCGCTGGGTTATGCCGTCTGGGTGGCGCAGCGTTTCGTGAGTTTGCCCGAGGGGGCGGCGGAGTATCTGGCGGCTTGCGAAGCGCGTCCGGCGTTTCAGCGCGCTATGGCCAAGGACGGGCCGCCCGAGATTTATCTGCGGGATTTCTACCCGCCGCCAGAGGAGTGAGCCATGCGCGCGGTCGAGATTTTCGAGGTCGGACCCCGCGACGGGTTGCAGAATGAGGCGCGGCTGATTCCGGCCAGCGAGAAAGTGGCGCTGGTGGATTGTCTGAGCCGGGCAGGGTTCCGCCGTATCGAGGTGGCGAGTTTCGTCAGCCCCAGATGGGTGCCGCAGATGGCGAGCTCTGCCGAGGTGCTGGGCCAGATCACCCGCGCGCCGGGGCTGCGCTATGCGGCACTTGCGCCCAATATGCGCGGGCTCGAAGATGCGTTGGCCGCGCGCGCCGATGAGGTGGCGGTTTTCGGCTCGGCTTCGGAAGGGTTCAGCCGGGCCAATCTGAATTGTTCGGTGGAAGAGAGCCTTGCGCGTTTCACCCCGGTCATCGCGCGCGCGCAGGAGGCGGGGCTGCCGGTGCGCGGCTATATCTCTTGTGTGACGGATTGTCCCTTTGACGGGCCGACCCCGCCCGAGGCTGTGGCGCGGCTGGCAGCAAGGCTGAGCGATATGGGCTGTTACGAGATCAGCCTTGGCGACACGATCGGGCGCGGCACGCCCGAGAGCATAGCCGCCATGCTGCGCGCCGTGCTGGACGAAGTGCCCCCCGAGATGCTGGCCGGGCATTACCACGACACGGGCGGGCGGGCGCTGGCGAATATCGAGGTCTCGCTGGAACATGGTCTGCGGGTGTTTGACGCGGCAATCGGGGGGCTGGGGGGCTGTCCCTATGCGCCCGGTGCCTCGGGCAATGTCGCGACCGAGACCGTGCATGAATGGCTGACCGCGATGGGCTGGCAGACCGGGCTGGATCGTGCGGTTCTGGCGCAGGCGCGGTCGATGGCGCAGGGCATGCGGCAAGGGGGGCAGGATGTATCAGACACTGACAGTTGAGACCGATACGCGCGGGGTTGCGACCCTGACCATGAGCCGGCCCGACAAGCATAATGCGCTCGATGCGCCGATGATCGCAGAACTGACCGAGGCGGCGGCGCGACTGGGGGCAGATGACGCTGTGCGCGTGGTGGTGCTGACCGGCGCGGGCAAAAGCTTCTGCGCGGGGGGCGATCTGGGCTGGATGAAGGCGCAGATGCAGGCGGATGCTGAAACACGCGCGCGCGAGGCGGGCAAACTGGCCGCGATGCTGGGGGCGCTGAACCGGATGCCGAAACCGCTGATCGGGCGCGTGCAGGGCCAGGCTTTCGGCGGCGGGGTCGGGATGATGGCGGTCTGTGATGTGGCCATCGGCGCCCTGGGCGCGCAATTCGCACTGACCGAGACGCGGCTGGGGCTGATCCCCGCGACCATTGGCCCCTATGTTCTGGCGCGGATGGGTGAAGCGATGGCGCGGCGCGTGTTCATGTCGGGACGGCGGTTTGATGCGCCCGAGGCCGTCACGCTGGGGCTGCTGGCGCGCGCGGTGCCGCAAGAGGCGCTGGATGATGCGGTCGAGGCCGAGGTCACACCCTATCTGTCCTGCGCACCGGGGGCGGTGGCGCGGGCCAAGGCGCTGGCGCTCTCGCTGGGCGCGGGGACGGGCGCGGAAGCGGTCGATCACTCCATCGCGGAACTGGTCGCGTGCTGGGAAGGCGAAGAGGCGCGCGAGGGCGTCGAGGCGTTTTTTGCACGTCGCAAACCGGGTTGGTCGCAATAGCTGCGGCATATCTGTATGCGATAGCATACATTTCTGCCATTTTCCGCCCTGATGCGCGCAGCTTCAGTTGACCCGGCCCTGTGACAGGAGTAGATGAAGGACAGCCAAGTTGCGGTTGTCCTTGGCACGTGCCCCGCGTGGCTGGCCGGACCCCGCGCGAAAAAGGAGCCAAAGGTGGACACCCTACTCGCATCCTACCTGCCGATCATCATCTTTCTGGGAATCGCTGTGGCGCTGGGGCTGGTGCTGATGCTCTCGGCCATCATCATCGCCGTGCGCAGCCCGGACCCGGAAAAGAACTCGATTTATGAATGCGGTTTCAACGCGTTCGACGACGCGCGAATGAAATTCGACGTGCGGTTCTATCTGGTGGCGATCCTGTTCATCATCTTCGATCTGGAAATCGCGTTCCTGTTCCCGTGGGGCGTGGCGTTCTCAGAGATGTCGATGACCGCTTTCTGGTCGATGATGATATTCCTCGCGGTGTTGACAGTGGGCTTTGCCTATGAATGGAAGAAGGGGGCGCTCGAATGGGAGTGATGACCGGAGCCAATACGGCAGGCGCAGATCGCGAAGTTGCCACTCAGACGCTGAACCGCGAGTTGCAGGACAAGGGGTTTCTGCTGACCTCTACCGAGGATATCATCAACTGGGCGCGCAATGGCAGCTTGCACTGGATGACCTTTGGTCTGGCCTGTTGCGCGGTCGAGATGATCCATGTCGCCATGCCGCGCTATGATGTCGAGCGTTTCGGCACGGCCCCGCGCGCAACCCCGCGGCAGTCGGATCTGATGATCGTGGCGGGGACACTGACCAACAAGATGGCGCCTGCGCTGCGCAAGGTCTATGACCAGATGCCCGAGCCGCGCTATGTGATCTCGATGGGCAGCTGCGCCAATGGCGGTGGCTACTACCATTACAGCTATTCGGTGGTGCGCGGCTGTGACCGTGTGGTGCCGGTCGATATCTATGTGCCGGGCTGCCCGCCGACCGCCGAGGCGCTGCTTTACGGTATCCTGCAATTGCAGCGCAAGATCCGCCGCACTGGCACTCTGGTTCGCTAAGGGGGCGCGTCATGTCCGAAGCATTGAACGAAATCGCAGCCCTGCTGGAAATGCGCATGGGTGATGCGCTGGTCAGCCATAATGTGGCTTTTGGCGAATTGACCGTGACCACAACGCCCGCGCATCTGGTCAAGCTGATCCGGCATCTGCAGATCGACGAGAATATGCGGTTTTCGACGCTGGTCGATATCACGGCGGTCGATTATCCGGGGCGGCGCAAGCGGTTCGAAGTCGTTTATCACTTCCTGTCGATGTATCTGAACCACCGCATCCGGGTGAAACTGGCGGCGGGTGAAGAGGATATCATCCCCTCGATCATGCAGGTCCACCCTTCGGCCAACTGGTTCGAGCGCGAAATCTTCGACATGTTCGGGATCCTGTTTTCCGGCCATCCTGACCTGCGCCGTATCCTGACCGATTACGGTTTTCGCGGCCATCCGCTGCGCAAGGATTTCCCGACCACGGGTTATACGGAAGTGCGCTATGACGAGGCGCTCAAGCGCGTGGTCTATGAGCCGGTCAATCTGGTGCAGGAATATCGCCAGTTCGATTTCATGTCGCCCTGGGAAGGGGCGGAATACATCCTGCCGGGTGATGAGAAGAAGGAGGCCGCGAAATGACCGCGCTCAAGCGAGGGTTCTGGCTTGCGATCTTTGGCCCGCTTCTGGCGCTGCCCTTTCTGCGGCGGCGGTTCTGGGATCGCGTATCTGATGGGCCGCGCAAGTCTGGTGGGCCGCGCAAGACGGAGGGTCAGAAATGATGGACGGCTCCAAAGGATTTATGGACGCTCAGACCGGCGAGCAGAAAATCCGCAATTTCAACATCAATTTCGGCCCGCAACACCCTGCGGCGCATGGTGTTTTGCGTCTGGTGCT
>SKRP01000340.1 GCA_007118445.1 Natronohydrobacter sp. | reverse complement strand
GTTGAACTGTGCATGGATATCATCCGCGAGGAAACCAAATCCGGCGGGCTGAAATCCACCGATGGCGTGCCCACCCCGCGCGAAATATGCGATGTGCTGGATGATTATGTGATCGGACAGGAACAGGCCAAGCGCGTGCTTTCTGTCGCAGTGCACAACCATTACAAGCGCCTGAACCATTCCGGCAAGGCAGGCGATGTCGAACTGTCGAAATCCAACATCCTGCTGATCGGCCCCACTGGCTGCGGCAAGACCCTGCTGGCGCAGACGCTGGCGCGCATCCTTGATGTGCCCTTCACCATGGCTGATGCGACCACACTGACCGAAGCCGGCTATGTCGGCGA
This sequence comes from Natronohydrobacter sp., assembly GCA_007118445.1. GTDB lineage: Bacteria > Pseudomonadota > Alphaproteobacteria > Rhodobacterales > Rhodobacteraceae > Roseinatronobacter. The sequence goes on along the minus strand of SKRP01000340.1, from coordinate 8,903 downwards.
GGATGTCGAGAACATCATCCTGAAACTGTTGCAGGCGTCGGAATATAACGTGGAGCGCGCGCAGCGCGGCATCGTCTATATTGACGAGGTGGACAAGATCACCCGCAAATCCGACAATCCCTCGATCACCCGCGATGTGTCGGGCGAAGGGGTGCAGCAGGCGCTGTTGAAGCTGATGGAAGGCACGGTTGCCTCGGTGCCACCGCAGGGCGGGCGCAAGCATCCGCAGCAGGAATTTCTGCAGGTGGACACGACCAATATCCTGTTCATCTGCGGCGGGGCATTCGCGGGGCTTGACCGGATCATCAACCAGCGTGGCAAGGGCACGGCAATCGGGTTCGGCGCGGATGTGAAGGATGAAACCCGCATCACTATCGGCGAATCGCTGCAGCAGCTGGAGCCTGAGGATCTGCTGAAATTCGGCCTGATCCCGGAATTTGTCGGGCGTCTGCCAGTGGTGGCAACGCTGATGGACCTGGATGATGACGCGCTGGTCACGATCCTGACCGCGCCGAAAAACGCGCTGGTCAGGCAATATCAGAAGCTGTTTGACATCGAAGGCGTTGACCTGACCTTCACCGAAGATGCGCTCAAGGCCATTGCAAAACGCGCCATTGCCCGCAAGACCGGTGCGCGGGGTCTGCGCTCGATCCTGGAGGATATCCTGCTCGACACCATGTTCGAGCTGCCGGGGATGGAGCATGTGAGCGAAGTCGTGGTGAATGAGGAAGCGGCCACATCTGATGCGAAACCGCTGATCATCTACACGGATGCCAAGAAATCTGCGGCCAGCGCAGGCTGACAACCGCATATGAGAAACCAGAAAAGCGGCGCAATGCGCCGCTTTTTTTCGTGTCATCTGAAGCTGGTCTCAGCGCGCGCGCCGTCCGCCGCGCCGCCCGCCCGTGCGCGCGCCTGCCTCCATCGCCGCGCGCGAGGCTTCGGCGAAGCTGACACCATCCCTGGCCGCCTCCAGCACTTTGGACAGCCCGATCCAGGCCCCGCCATTCGGGTCATGATTCATCAACAGATTGGCCGCGCGAATGGCCTCCATCTCGACCGAACGCACGGGGTTCATGATCGCGCTGGTCATGCCTGCACCAATCGCCATCGGCAGGAAGGCCGCGTTCACCCCATGCCGGTTGGGCAGACCGAAGCTGATATTCGACGCGCCGCAAGTGGTGTTCACCCCCAGCTCATCGCGCAGCCGCCGCACCAGCGCGAAAACCTGCTGCCCGGCGGTCGCCATCGCCCCGATGGGCATGACCAGCGGGTCGACGACAATATCATGCGCCGGAATCCCGAAATCCGCCGCGCGCTCGACGATCTTTTTCGCCACGGCAAAACGCACATCCGGATCCTCGGAAATGCCCGTGTCATCATTCGAGATCGCCACAACCGGCACATTGTATTTCTTGACCAGAGGCAGAATCGCCTCCAGCCGTTCCTCCTCGCCCGTGACCGAGTTCAGCAAAGGCCGCCCGTTGCACGCTTCCAGCCCGGCTTTCAGCGCATCCGGCACAGAAGAGTCGATGCAAAGCGGCACATCGACCAGCGCCTGCACCCGCGTGCAGAGTTCACGCATCAGGGGCGGCTCGACAAAATTATTGTCGGCATAGCGCGGATCTTCGGCCATCTTGTTGGAAAACACCGCACCGGAATTGATATCCAGCACAGTCGCCCCGCAGGCCACCTGTTCCAGAGCGTCTTTCTCGACAGTCGAGAAATCGCCCCCTTCCAGTTCAGCGGCCAGCTTCTTGCGGCCCGTAGGGTTGATCCGCTCGCCAATCACGCAGAAAGGTTCGTCAAAACCAATGACGACCGTTTTGCTGGCCGATTCAATCACAGTGCGGGTCATGCTCTCTCCAGATGCGTTAGGCGTGGGTCGCAGGCCGGGCCGCAGCCCCGCCTTGCGCGATGGTCCAGTCGGTATTGGCCTTGATCCCGCCCAGCGGGAAGAAATGCAACGCCTCGACTGCGAAATCAGGATTGGCCACCTTATGCGCGGCGAGTTCTGCCACCAGGTCTGTGGGCTCGAATGGCAGCAGAAGCTTGGTCACATCCTTGGCGCGCTTTTGCAGCACTTTCAGCGACGGGCCGACCCCGCAGGCGATGGCGAATTTGATCAGCGTCTGCAATTTCGCAGGCCCCGCAACACCCAGATGCACCGGCAGGTCGATACCCTCGCGCCGCAGCCCGTTGGCCCAGTCTATGATCGGCGTGGCCTCGAACGCGAATTGCGTCACGATCGCCATGTCAATGCCCTTGGCGCGGGCGAAATCCTGCTTCCAGCGCAGCGCGTCCAGAATGATCTGCCGACCGCCATCCGGCGCAATATCACGATTGCCCTCGGGATGGCCCGCGACATGCAGCCGACGGAACCCGTCAAACAGGCCCGTTTCCAGGAGTTGCATCGAATTGTCGTAATCGCCCACAGGCGTTGCAACCCCGCCGCCCAGCATCAGCGCCTCGCGCACATCGGCCTCGCCCTGATAGCGCGCGACCCAATCGGCCAGCTCACGGCGATCCGCGATGATGCGCGCGGGGAAATGCGGCATCGGCTCCATGCCAGCGGCGCGCAGCCGGGCAGCGGTCGCCACCATATCGGCAATCGGCGTGCCTTCGATATGGGCGATATAGACCCGCGTGCCTTCGGGCAGGATGGCGCGGAAATCAACGACCTTCTCGGCCGTGCGCGGCATGACTTCCAGCGAAAACCCCTGCATCAGCGCTTCAACAGCGCCATTCTGCGGGGCAGCGGCCGGGGCGGGGCGGCGGAAATTCAGAAGCGACATGAGACCCTCCAACAGGTGCGACCGGAACCAGGCCAACCCTTTACGCCCAGCCATCATTGGCGATCAGGGTTTTCAGCCTGCCCGTGTCATACGCGGCTTCCAGCTCGGCTGCGGTCGCTTTCGCGACCTCTTCATCGCTGCCAGCGACCTCGACCGGCGGCGCTTTTCGCCATTCGGCCAGATAGGCATCCGCATCCTTCGCGCCCACTTTCATCGCGCAACGGTCAATCGCCTGCTCGAAGCGTTCGGAAAGCTGGATCTTCTGCGCACGGCGGCCCTTGCCGACAATAACCTGCGCCGGAATATCGCGCCAATACACAATCACGCATGATGCCATTGCATTTTCCCTCTCCTGCATGGCTCCGGTCTAGGCGAAGCAGCGCATCCTGCCTGCCAGAAAAGCGACCGCCAGACCAGAGCTTGCGACGCGTCATCACCCGCGACCCGCAAGCAAATGCTTGCGCAAGCGGGCGTCGCGCATTACCTTGAATGCAACTTGAGTTTGGAGGGCGAAACATGACGCCCGAGCGTCCCGATGGCGCGGGCGCTTCCCTGACCTCTTCGGAGCAGCGGCACAGGGCCGCGCGCTCGCTGTCGGAAAAGGCCCCGCGCCGCCCCGGATCGACGCCGCCGCTCTATGCGGCGCTCGATCTGGGCACGAATAGTTGCCGAATGCTGATCGCCCGCCCGCAAGGCGGGCATTTCGAGGTCGTGGACAGCTTCTCGAAGGCCGTTGAGCTGGGCACAGGTCTGAAAAATTCGGGGATGCTGTCGCATCGCCCGATGCAACGCACCTTGCAGGCACTGCGCATCTGCCGCACCAAGCTGGAACAGCATGGCGTGCGCAAGATGCGGCTGGTGGCGACCGAAGCCTGCCGCCGCGCGCGCAATTCGGCTGATTTCATGCGCCGCGCGCAGCGTGAAACCGGGCTGAAGCTGGATATCATCACCGCCGAAGAAGAGGCGCGGCTGGCGGTCGTGTCCTGCGCCTCGCTGGTGGCCCCGGATACGGAGCAGTTGCTGATAATTGATATCGGTGGCGGCTCGACCGAACTGGTCTGGATCGATATATCCCGCGTCGCGCCGGAAAAGCGTGGCAATGCGATCATGTCAATGCATCGCGGCCCGTTCATGCGCGCGCCTGCGGATGGAATCGCCCATGTGGTGGACTGGATTTCCGTGCCGCTGGGGGTGGCCACGCTCAAGGATTACTTCCGCGAGGTCGATGACGACGCTGCCCGCTTCGCCCTGATGAGCTGGTATTTCGAGGAACAGCTCGAGGCTTTCGCGCCCTATCGCGACGCGACCGCGCATGAGAAATTCCAGATCATCGGCACTTCGGGCACGATCACGACCGTCGCGGCCTCCTATCTGCGGCTGAAACGCTATGACCGTAACAAGGTGGACGGGCTGGTGATGAATTCGCAGCAGGTTGATCAGGTGATCCGCGAATATCTGGCGCTTGGTCCCATCGGGCGCAGGCAGGATCCGCGCATCGGGCGCGACCGGCATACGCAGATCATGTCGGGGGCTGCGATTCTGACCGCGCTGATGCGGGTCTGGCCCACCAACCGCATGTCCGTCGCGGATCGCGGCCTGCGCGAGGGGCTGTTATTCGCGCAGATGAGCCGCGATGGCGTGCTCGATCTGAAACCCTGAAGAAAGCACGGTAAGCCCATGGCAACAAAGAACACGTCCGGGCGCGGCCAGCGCGAGTTGAAGGTCAAGGTCAAGACCGCGCGCGGGCGCAAACTGTCCTCGACCCGCTGGCTGGAGCGGCAGCTGAATGACCCCTATGTGGCCGCCGCCCGCCGCGACGGCTATCGCGGACGGGCGGCTTACAAGATCATCGAACTGGATGACAAATACCGCTTTCTGGTCCCCGGCGCGCGGGTCGTCGATCTGGGCTGCGCGCCGGGCGGCTGGCTGCAAGTGGCGGTCACGCGCGTCAATGCGCTGGGCGAAAAGCAAGGCAAGCGCGTGGGCCGGGTGCTGGGCGTCGATCTGCAAGAGGTCGAACCGCTGGCCGGGGCCGAAGTGCATGTGCTTGATTTCCTTGAGGAAGGGGCCGAGGACAAGGTCAAGGACTGGCTTGGCGGGCCTGCCGATGTGGTGATGTCGGACATGGCAGCGGCTTCATCAGGGCATAAGCAGACCGACCATCTGCGCATCATGGCGCTGTGCGAGGCAGCGGCCTATTTCGCTTTCGATGTGCTGGAAGAGGGCGGCACATTCGTCGCCAAGGTTCTGGCCGGGGGGGCCGAAGGCGAGTTGCAGCAACTGCTCAAACGCAATTTCAAGAAAGTCGCCAATGTGAAACCGCCGGCCAGTCGCTCGGACAGTTCTGAAAAATACGTTGTAGCGCAAGGGTTTCGCGGGCGCTCTTCAAGTGATGCATCAGATGAGCCGGTTTGACTCCCGTCCCGGCGAAATGCGCCTTGAAACAGAGTTGCGCTTTGACGCGCAGGTCACATTTATCGGCCATATCGAAAGCCCCTGGACGCTGCAGGATTGCCCCAAGAACCTGCGGCAGGCGCGCGAAAGGGGGGCTTCGGCGCAGCTGCAGATCGCGGCCCCGTTCCGCCCCGCGCTGGAGGGGATCGCGCCCGGTGACGCGCTGGTGCTGCTCTACTGGATGAGCCACGCGCCACGCGATCTGCTGCGCCAGACCCCGCGTCACAGGGCAGAGGGGACCGGCACGTTCAACCTGCGCTCGCCGGTGCGGCCCAATCCGATTGGCATGGGGGTGGTCAAGGTGTTGGGCATCGACATGGCGCATGGTCGCGTTCACATCGACGCCATCGATGCTGTGGATGGCACGCCGCTCATTGATATCAAACCGCATATGCCGCTGGCCGATACTGTGCCCGCGTGATGGCATTCGCTGCGAAATTCCTGCTTGCCCTTGCTGCCCTTGGTATTGCCGTGATTGCGATGCTTGCCACCTTTCAGACTGCACTGCTGTTTCCGCGCGCGCTGGTCGGCCCCGCCCCGGACCTGCCTGCGGACACGCAACGGCTGGAACTGGCGCGCGAGAATGGCGATGTGCTGCAGGGCGTGCGGATCAGGGGGCGCGACCCTGCGCGGCCTGTCCTGCTGGGCTTTGGCGGCAATGCCTGGAATGCGGAAGCCATGGCGCTGTTCCTGCACCAGATCGCGCCCGAACATGATGTCGTCACCTTCCATTTTCGCGGCTATGCGCCCAGCACGGGGCGACCTTCGGCGAGCGCGCTGATGGCGGATGGGGTGGCCATTCATGACCTGATCGCGCCCGAAGCCGCGGGCGTGATCGCTGTCGGTTTCAGCATCGGCAGCGGGGTCGCCGCGCATCTGGCTGCGGAACGCGGGATTGCGCGGGTCGTGCTGGTCACGCCCTTTGACAGTCTGAGCGCTGTTGCGCAGCAGCTATACCCTTTCGCGCCGGTGCGCCTGCTGTTCCGTCACGAAATGAACGTGCAGGAAGCGCTCACGCGCAGCACTGCCGATATACGGATGATCCTTGCCACCCGCGATGAAGTGATCCCGCCTGCCCGCGCCACAGCCCTTGTCAGCGCCTTGCCCGATGCACAGGCCATCCGGCTGGAGAGTGGTCATAACACGATCTACAACCACCCCGATTTCGTATCCACGCTGCGCGCGGCGTTCAAGTGAAGAACAACCACCAAACCAGGCTGCCGAGAAGATAGAGCACGAACAAGCCGAAAAGAAACAGGATCACCGATTTCAGCAGCGTTGCAACGATCAGCCAGGCGACGATGGCGCCGAAAGCCCAGGGCGTGAAGCCGAGATTGGCGATGATGATCACGATCCCCACCAGCATGACAAAGCCCAGGACGCCATCGGCGCTGCGCTCTGCCTTTTCCGCGCTGTCAATGAGGCTGTAGCTGCCGTCCCAGTTTTTTTCGAGATAATGTTTGTCTTTGCTCATCGTGTCAGTGCTCCGTCGAAATGGTGCAGGGCAATATGCTCAGCGCCTGCAAATCTGCGGATGACCACATCAGGAAATCATGGCAAGATAATGAAAAAGATACGAAAAAGACGGTCCGGGCTGTCAGTCTGACAGATCGGCTTGGCCAAGTGAACTACGCCGCGCATGGCGCAACGCTCAGAGACATGATGGCCCCGCCCGCGCCGGAATGCCGCGCCAAGCGCATCCCAAGCGCGCCGCCCCCGTTACTGGCCAGGATCCTGTCGCGCGGCACCTTTGGCGTCGGACCTGCAGCGGTCAGAACAGAACCGCACCTCCTCCCAGACCTTCGCCCATTTCCTGCGCCAGGCGAAGGGCCGCCCGCATTGCGCACAGGGTTTTTGCGGCAGATCGCCCTTGCGGCGCATCCTCGCCATTTGGGGGTCAGTCGTCGTCGCGCACAGTCATGCGCCCGTCATCCCAGTCGCCCGACAGCACTTCGCCGGTCGCATAGCGCAGCACCCCGGTCCCGTGGCGCTGGCCGTCCAGAAACTCGCCCTCATAGACATCGCCGGTGGCATAGGTCGCGACCCCGCGCCCGGTGATCTGGCCGCCGGACCAGTCACCCTCATAGGTGAACCCGTCCGCCATCTCGATCCGGCCTGTCCCCTCGCGCGTGCCCTCGGCGAACTGGCCGCGATAGACCGACCCGTCGGGGAATTCCATTTCGCCCTGCCCGTGCATCTCGCCGCCGAGAAATTCGCCGGTATAGACCCGGCCATCGGCGAAAGTCATCACGCCTTCGCCCTCGGTCAGGCCCTGCACGAAACCGCCCTCATAGATGCTGCCATCGGCGAATACCGCGCGGCCCTCGCCATGGAACTGCCCTTCCTGCCAGCCGCCCTCATAGGTCGCGCCATCGGCAAAGGTGATCGTGCCGGTGCCATCGGGCAGACCGGCGCGCAGCTGCCCGGTATAGACCGAGCCATCGGCCTGTTCGAGCCGCCCCTCGCCCTCGATCTGGCCTGCGACCCAGCTGCCCTCGTAAAGATAGCCATCCTCGCCGCGCAGGATGCCCGGCCCCTCGCGCATGTCATTGACGAAACTGCCCTCGAAGACCAGCCCATCGGCCTGTTCGACCCGTGCTTCACCATCGCGCAGCCCGGCGCGGAACCCGCCAGTATAGACATCGCCATTCGACTGGGTCAGCACGCCCTGCCCGTGCAGCTGGCCCTCCTGCCAGTCCCCCTCGTAGCGCAGCCCGTCCGGGCCGGTCAGGATGCCGGTGCCATGGCGCAGATCGGCCTGCATCTCGCCCTCATAGACCGCGCCATCGGGATAGGTGATCACGCCCTGCCCGTCGCGCAGCCCGTCGACCCAGTCGCCCTCGTAGCGGTAGCCATCGGGCCGGGTCAGCACGCCGGTCCCATGCGGCTGGCCATCGCGGAAACTGCCCTCGAAGACCGACTCATTGGCAAAGACCCGCACGCCCGCGCCCTCGATCCGCCCTTCGACCCATTCCCCCTCATAGGTCGAGCCATCGGCAAAGGTCATCATGCCGGTGCCGTGCGGCCGCCCCGAGGCGAACTGCCCCTCATAGACCGCCCCCGAGGGGTAGCGCGCCACGCCCTGCCCGCTGATCTCGCCCGCGACCCAGTCGCCCGTGTATTCGAACCCGTTGGGCAGCCGGTAAGTGCCAGTGCCATGCTGCAGCCCATCCAGGAACTCGCCCTCATAAATCCCGCCATCTTCATACTGGCGCGTCATCACCCCATCGGTCTGGGCATGGAGCGGCGCAGCAAGGGCCAGCGTGAGCGCGGCAATCGCGAGGCGCGCGGAGGCAGGGCGGATGGGCATGTCGCGGAACTCCCTTGGACTTTTGCGCCTGAGGGTATGCGGGCGCGCTCAGGCTGGCAAGGGGGTTTGCCTTGCTTTGTCGTGAGGGGGGCGGCAGAGTGGCGGCATTCAGCGCGAGGGACGGGATGAGCGACGCGGATACGGCTTATGAGTTGGCGCAGGCGAAGATTGCGGAGGCGGCGCGGACGGGGGCGACGGGACTAAGCTTCTTCGGCGAGGCGCTGGAACGTTTGCCGCCAGAAATTGGGGAGCTGACGGGCTTGCAGAGCCTCGACCTCCGCAACACCCAGATCACCGACCTCGCACCGCTCGCGGGGCTGACGGGCTTGCAGAGCCTCGACCTC
>SKRP01000086.1 GCA_007118445.1 Natronohydrobacter sp. | reverse complement strand
TTTGAAGGTGGTGGGCGACCCTGGAATCGAACCAGGCGTGGGTCTCCCCGGCGGAGTTACAGTCCGCTGCCGCACCTTGCAGCCCGTCGCCCTCATGTGCGCCCGTCTAACGAAGCCCCCGGCGGGCGTCAAGGCCCTAAAATCACCCTTGCGCCCCCCTGCCCCGCTGCCGCATTCTCGCCCCCGCAAGACAGGGGATGCGAGATGAAAAAACCCGCCTGGGTGATCGACAAGGAAAAGGCCCGCCGCGCAAGCGCGCAGGAAACGCTGTGGCTGTTTGGCCTGCACGCGGTGGAAGATGCGCTGAAAAACCCCGCCCGCGACAAGCGCCGCCTGATCCTGACCCGCAACGCCGCCGACAAGCTGGCGGACGCAGTGGCGGCCTCTGGCATGGAGCCGGAAATCAGCGACCCGCGCAAATTCGCGGCCCCCCTGGACCCCCAAGCCGTGCATCAGGGTGCCGCGCTGGAGGTCCGCCCGCTGGCCTGGGGCTCGGTGCCCGAGGTCTGCGCACCCGAAGGCGCGCGGGGCTTGGTGGTGATGCTCGATCATGTGAGCGACCCGCATAACGTGGGCGCGATCCTGCGCTCGGCGGAAGTGTTCGGCGCGAAAGCCGTGATCGCCACGCAGCGCCATGCCGCGCCTGAAACCGGTGCCTTGGCCAAGACCGCGAGCGGCGCGCTGGAACGCCAGCCCTATCTGCGGGTGCGCAATCTGGCCGAAGAGATGGAGGCGCTGAAGGGGTTGGGCTATGTGCTGCTGGGCCTCGATGGGACAGGCGAGATGACATTGGCCGAGGGGCTGGCGCGTTTCCCGCCGGGGCCGATTGCGCTGGTGCTGGGGGCCGAGGGGCCGGGGCTGCGTGAGAAAACCCGCGCCACCTGCGATCTGATCGTGCGGGTGCCAAGCGCGGGGGAATTCGGGTCGCTGAACGTGTCGAACGCGGCGGCGGTCGCGCTTTATGCGGCGCGGATGGCGCAATGATGCTGCGGATCGGCAGCGGGGCGTTGCAGGCGGACCTGCTGCCCTATGGCGCGGCGCTGCATCAGCTATGGGTGGGCGATCATCAGGTCGTCGCGGGTCTGCCGGACCCTGCCGCCTATCACGCGGGCCGGGGCTATCATGGGGCTGTGGTCGGGCCGGTCGCGAACCGCATCAGCGGCGCGCAGGCGATGATCGGCGACCAGCTCTGGCGGTTCGACCCGAATGAGGGCACGACGCTTTTGCATGGCGGCGAGATCGGCTTGCACGGGCGCGACTGGACGGTCGTGGATCAAGGCGCGGCGCATGTGACCTTTGCGCTCGATCTTGCGCATTGCGAGGGCGGTTTTCCCGGCCAGCGCCGGATCGAGGCGCGCTACCTTGTGGACGGGCAGACCCTGCGGCTGGATCTGGTGGCGACCACCGACCGGCCCACGCTAATGAACCTGTCCAGCCATGTCTACTGGAACCTGACCGGGCGCGACAATCTTGACGGGCATCGCCTGCGGATTGCAGCGGATCGCCTGACGCCCGTCGATGCGCGGCTATGCCCGACCGGCCCGCCTGTCGCAGTCACAAGCGAGATGGACCTGCGCGAAGCCCGCCTGCTCGATGACGGGCCGCGCTACGACCATAATTTCTGCCTGTCGGACGCGCGCGAAGCCCTGCGTCCGGTCGCTTGGCTGTCCGCGCCTGACGCGCCGAAGATGGAACTTGCCACGACCGAACCCGGCCTGCAGGTCTATGATGGCGGCCCCTCGATGTTCGGGATCGCGCTGGAGCCGCAATGCTGGCCCGATGCGCCGAACCGGCCGGACTTTTTCCCGGTTCTGCTGACGCCCGAGGATGGCCCGCTTGTGCAGGCGACCGAATGGCGCTTCACCCTGCCAAAAAGGGCCTGATTCATGCGATATGCCGCGCTTGCTGCTTTGATACTGCTCACGGGATGCGCCTCACTCTCGCGCGAGGATTGCCTGCAGGGGGATTGGCTTGCCATCGGGCAGCGCGACGGCGCTGCCGGGCGCGTGGGTGATCTGCAATTCGACCGTCACATCGTCGCCTGCGCGCGGGTCGATGTGACCCCGGACCGCGCGGCATGGGCGCAGGGCTACGCGGCGGGTTTGCGGCAATATTGCACACCGCTGAGCGGGCTGCGCGAGGGCGAGGCCGGCGCGCTTTACCGCGATGTCTGCCCTGCATCCAGCGAAGCGGGTTTCCTGCGCGGTTATGATCTGGGGCTTGCGGCCCATCGTCAGCGCCAGCGCATCAGCGAGATCGAAAACGAAATCCGCGACCTGAACCAGCGCAATGCGGCATTGGCCGGAAAGGACGAAGGGCGCGCGGAATGGCGGGCCAATCAGTCGCTTATCCTGTCGCTGCGGCTGGACCTGATGCGCGCGCAGGCAGAGCTTTCGCGGATCGAACGCGAGATTCGCGCCTTCAGGGCAGCGCAATAGGGGCGCGGTTGCCCTCCAGCACGCGGCGCAGCACCATGGGGTAAAGCTGGTGCTCCAGCGGCAGGATACGCGCAGCAAGGGTGTCCGGCGTGTCGCCGGGCAGAACCGGCACACGCGCCTGCCCAAGGACCGGACCGTCATCCAGCGCGGCCGTCACTTCATGGACCGTGCAGCCTGCCTCACGCTCGCCTGCCGCGATGGCGCGGGCATGGGTGTTCAGCCCCTTGTATTTCGGCAGAAGCGAGGGGTGGATATTCAGCATCCGCCCCTCGAAACGCGCCACGAAATCGCCGGTCAGCACCCGCATGAACCCGGCCAGCGCGACCAGATCGGGTTTTACAGCAAGCAGCGGCTCCAGAAGCGCGGCTTCAAAGGCGGCGCGGTCGCCCTTGTAGGGCCGGTGATCCACCACGGCGGTCTGAATGCCCATCGCTGCGGCCTTCGCCAGCCCGCCCGCCTGCGGATCGTTTGACAGCACCAGACAGGCGCGGCCCGGATGATCGTCCACCATCGATTGCGCCAGTGCGACCATATTCGAGCCTGACCCGGAAATCAGGATCGCGACGCGCCTGGTCACTTCAGCGCCCCGGAATAGCGGATGCCCGCGCCTTCTGACACCTGGCCAAGCTGATGCACGCGCTCACCCGCGTCAGACAAGAGCGCGCTCAGCGCATCGGCCTGATCTGCCGCCACGACCAGCACCATGCCGATACCCGCATTGAAGGTCTTGAGCATCTCGGCCTCTGCAATCGCGCCCTCCTCCGCCAGCCAGCGGAACACAGGCGGCAGGGACCATGCGCCGAGATCAATCTCTGCCCCCAGCCCGTCGGGCAGCACGCGCGGCAGGTTCTCGGTCAGCCCGCCCCCGGTGATATGCGCCAGCGCATGAACCCCGCCCGCGCGGACCGCCGCAAGCGCGGGCTTCACATAAAGCCGCGTCGGCGCGAGCAGCGCCGCGCCAAGGGTGTCTGCCGCGAAAGGTGCGGGCACGTCCCAGCCCAGCCCTGTGCGCTCGACGATCTTGCGCACCAGCGAATAGCCGTTGGAATGCACCCCGTCCGAGGCCAGACCCAGCAGCACATCCCCCGCCTGCACCCCCGCAGGCAGATCAGTGCCGCGCTCCATTGCGCCGACAGCAAAACCGGCAAGGTCGAAATCCTTGGCGTCATACATGCCCGGCATTTCCGCCGTCTCGCCCCCGATCAGCGCGGCCCCCGATAGCCGGCAGCCCTCGGCAATGCCGGTGATGATGCGGGTCGCAGCAGGCACATCCAGCTTGCCAGTTGCAAAATAATCCAGAAAGAACAGCGGCTCCGCGCCCTGACAGACCAGATCATTGACGCACATCGCCACCAGATCGATGCCGATCGTGTCCAGATGATCCGTGTCGATGGCAATGCGCAGCTTGGTGCCCACCCCATCTGTCGCCGCCACAAGGATCGGGTCGGTATAGCCTGCGCCCTTCAGATCGAACAGCGCGCCAAATCCGCCCAAGCCCGCCATGACACCGGGGCGCGTGGTGGCCTTGGCGGCAGGCTTGATCGCCTCGACCAGCGCATTGCCCGCGTCAATATCGACGCCCGCCTGCGCGTAGCTCAACCCGTTCTTGCCCTCTGACATGATTGCAGCCCCTTGCAGCGTGACATCTTCAGCCGCGCGATACCGGATCAGGGCAGGCAGGGCAAGCAGACTTGCCCTGCCTGCTGACTTGACCCGCTGGCAGTTTGCGCATAGCACCGCGCTCAGGTCGGGCCTGTAGCTCAATTGGTTAGAGCAGAGCGCTCATAACGCTTTGGTTGGGGGTTCGAGTCCCTCCGGGCCTACCACGCAAGTCGGGCACGCAAGTCGGGCATGACAAACTGTGATGCGCCGGGTGCTTGACCCCGACGCGTGACCTTGGCACATGGCTTTTTGAAAGCCTGGGGGATTCACTGCTTGACCCCAAGGGGGAAATCGGACCTATTCATGCAAAGAACCAGTGCCCTTCTTGCTGTCGGAGCCGGACAGATCGCCGACAAGGCGACGCCAACAGAGAGGTCAACATGAAAACGCCGCTTTTCGCCGGCACGCTTGCCATGACCCTGCTCGGCAGCGGTCTGGTCGCAGCCGAGGGTACGCTGGAACAGGTGATCGAACGCGGCCATCTGAACTGCGGCTCGCATATCAGCCGCGCCGGATTTGCCTCGCAGGATTCAAATGGCAACTGGCATGGGTTCGATGTGGGCTTCTGCAGAGCGCTGGCTGCGGCTGTGCTGGGCGATCCGAGCGCGGTCCAATTCGAACCTCTGACCGCGCAGAGCCGCTTTGACGCGCTCACCGAGGGCGAGGTGGATGTGCTGGCCCGCAGCACGACCTGGACTTTCCTGCGCGATGTCGAGAAGGAGCTGACCTTTGTCGGCACCTATTATTACGACGGTCAGGGTTTCATGGTGAAGCGTGAAATGGGTGTAAGCTCTGCTCTGGAACTGGACGAAACCACGATATGCATCGAGACCGGCACGACCACAGTGCTGAATCTGGATGATTATTTCCGTGCCAATGGCATGAGCTACGAGGCCGTCACCGTCGAATCGAGCGACGATGCGAAACAGGGATATCAACAGGGCGATTGCGAGGTCTATACGTCGGATATCGCGGCGCTGGCCTCGGGGCGGGCGGGTTTTGCCGATCCGGGCGCGCATGTCATCCTGCCCGAAGTGATTTCCAAGGAACCTCTGGGGCTCGTGGTGCGCCATGGTGATGATGCCTGGGCCGATATCGTGCGCTGGACCCTCTTCGCGCTGATCGCAGCCGAGGAGCTGGGGATCACCTCGACCAATCTCGAAGAACTGAAGGCCAGCAGCACGAAACCGGAAATCCGCAGATTGCTGGGGAGCGAGGGCAGCTTCGGGGCAGTCATGGGGCTTGCCGATGACTGGGCCGCGCGGGCGATCGCCGCTGTGGGAAATTACGGCGAGTTATTCGCCAGCACCATTGGCGACCAGACCCCGATCGGGCTGGCGCGCGGGTTGAACGCACAATGGACACAAGGCGGGCTGCTCTACGCCCCACCCTTCCGCTGAGCACACCCTTCCGCCGGGCCCACCCTTCCGCCAAGCCTGCTCTGCCGCTAAGTCGGCTCTTCCCCTGAGCCACCCCTCCGCTGAGCGAGCGCAGGTTTCGACATTGCGCCCGCTGGACGCGAGCTGCGCGCGACAGTCGGTCCCGGTATCAGGTCTGCGGAATCGGACCATCGCGCATCTGCCGACGCGGCATCTGCCCGCGCTCAGTAAATGTAGCGGATCTGATCGCCCCAGAAACGTTCGATCCGCTTGAGCGAGCGGGCCACTGTATCAAGTGTCGCATATTCCAGCACGCCGCCTTCGAAAATGGTGCGGGCATGGCGTTCGAAAAGCGCGGCCACATGGTCACGCACGACCCGTCCCTTGTCGGTCAGGCGCACCCGCACCGCACGACGATCAACCGAACAGCGCTGATGGTGGATATAACCCAGTTCGACCAGTTTCTTCAGATTATAGGACACGTTCGAACCCTGGTAATAGCCACGGCTTTTCAACTCTCCGGCGGTCACTTCGTGATCGGCAATGTTATAGAGCAGAAGCGCCTGAACCGGATTGATATCCACCATTCCCAGGCGCTCGAACTCATCCTTGATCAGATCCAGCAGCAGACGATGCAAGCGTTCCAGAAGGGCAAGCATGTCCAGATAGCGGGTGTGAAACTCGCCCTGCACGGGCAAGCCCAGATTCTGTTGCACCGTCACCATCGACTCCGTTCTTGCCAGATTCGATGCAAGTCTGCGCCAGAAACGCGAAAAACCCGTTAAGCCCGGCAGTTATTCTGACTGTGATGCTGCAGGTTTCAGACCAGATGCGCGCGCAATCTGTTCAAGCATGGGTAGCAGATGCGGCGGACAGGGTCGCGCGCCGGTCACCCAGAGATAAAGATCCTGGTCATTCTCGTCCAGCAGGGCCTCGTAATCCTGCAAGGCTGTGACAGAAAGATCAGTCAGGCTGCTATCGGCAAAGGGCCCTAGGATGAGGTCCATTTCCTTCATCCCGCGCCGCCAGGACCGCATCCGCAATTTTTTCAGCCGCGCCTGCTGCGCAGTGATTTTCATGTTCAGAATGCCTCTTTCAGGAGCACCCGCAGGCGCTTTTCGGCCTTGCCCATACGTGTTGCCAGATGAGTCATCTGCTGGCGCATCTGCTGGACCTCGCGCAGCACGGCAATTGCGTCCTGGGCCATCTCTTCGGGTGTAACAGGCTCGGACACGCCCTCGCCTTCGCCGGTCAGCAACCAGCGGATCGACACATTCAACAACCCCGCCACCATCTGCAGCTTGTTGGCGCGTGGCTCGGATGTATCATTCTCCCAGGCCTCGATGGTGTTCATCTTGACGCCAAGCCGCCGCGCCAGTTCATTGATGGTCATGCCCTGCGCTTCGCGGGCGGCTGTCAGCCGGTCGCCGAATGTGGCATTATCCCCCGAATACCAGTCCTGTTGTGTTTCCGTTGTTTCCGTTGTTTCCGTCATATCGCGACCTCTGAGATTTTGATTGTGCTTGAAGGGCGCACCGGCGCACCATATGAAAACTGCGCCCGAGTTACAAACTGGAGTTCCCCCAATGGCCTTTCTCTCCGACACGCTGTCCCGCGTCAAACCGTCGCCCACGATCGCCGTGACCACCAAGGCGGCCGAGTTGAAAGCCGCGGGCAAGGATGTCATCGGCCTGGGTGCCGGTGAGCCTGACTTTGACACGCCGCAGAACATCAAGGACGCCGCAAAAGCGGCGATTGATGCCGGGAAAACGAAATACACGGCAGTTGATGGCATTCCGGAATTGAAGAAAGCGATCTGCGCCAAGTTCAAGCGCGACAATGGGCTGGACTACACGCCCGCGCAGGTCACCGTCGGCACAGGCGGCAAACAGGTGCTCTATAACGCGCTGATGGCCACGCTGAACCCTGGCGATGAGGTGGTGATCCCGGCCCCCTATTGGGTCAGCTACCCCGATATGGTGCTGCTGGCGGGAGGCGAGCCGGTGATTGCCGAAGCGACGGCTGACACGGCTTACAAGCTGACGCCCGAGGCATTGGAGGCCGTGATCACGCCGCGCACCAAATGGCTGATCTTCAACTCGCCCTCGAACCCGACCGGCGCGGGCTATACCTGGGATGAGCTGAAAGCCCTGACCGATGTGCTGATGCGCCATCCCCATGTCTGGGTGATGTCGGATGACATGTATGAACATCTTGTCTATGACGATTTCGAATTCTGCACGCCCGCGCAGGTCGAACCGGCGCTCCATGACCGCACGCTGACGGTGAACGGCGTGTCGAAAGCCTATGCGATGACCGGCTGGCGGATCGGCTATGCGGCAGGTCCGGTCGAGATCATCAAGGCGATCGGCAAGATCCAGTCGCAATCGACCTCGAACCCTTGCTCGGTCAGCCAATGGGCCGCCGTGGAAGCACTCACCGGGCCGCAGGATTACATCGCGACGAATAACGCGCTGTTCCAGCGCCGCCGCGACCTGGTGGTCGAGATGCTGAACGCCGCTGACGGGATCGAATGCCCGGTGCCGGAAGGGGCGTTTTATGTCTACCCGTCGATTGCAGGCTGCATCGGCAAGACTTCGGCCGGCGGCGCGCAGATCACGGATGATGAAGCCTTTGCCACGGCGTTGCTGGAAGAAAAAGGTGTGGCGGTCGTATTCGGGGCGGCGTTCGGCACCTCGCCTTGCTTCCGGGTCAGCTATGCGACCTCGGACGCGGCGCTGAAAGAAGCCTGCACGCGGATCCAGGATTTCTGCGCCGGGCTGCGCTGAGCCCGAGGCCGCGCCTGACATCGCCGTAGGGTGCGTGGTCCCCACGCACCCTACCTGCACCGCCTGCGCTCAGCGTATCTTGAGCGTCGCCAGGCCGATCAGCGCCAGCACCAGCGCGATGATCCAGAAGCGGATCACGATCTGCGGCTCGGCCCAGCCTTTCTTCTCGAAATGGTGATGGATCGGTGCCATCAGGAACACGCGCCTGCCTGTGCGCTTGAAATACAGCACCTGGATGATCACCGACAGCGTCTCGACCACGAAGATGCCGCCGACAATGCCGAGAACGATCTCGTGCTTGATCACCACTGCAATCGCCCCCAGCGCGCCGCCCAGCGCAAGCGAGCCGGTATCGCCCATGAACACGGCCGCAGGCGGAGCGTTATACCACAGGAATCCCAGCCCGCCGCCCGCCAGCGCCGCTGTGAAGATCAGCAACTCGCCCGCGCCGGGCACATAATGCACATCCAGATAGGTGGTGAAATCCACCCGCCCCACAGCATAGGCGATGACCCCCAGCGTGCTCGCCGCGATCATCACCGGCATGATGGCCAGCCCGTCCAGCCCGTCGGTCAGGTTGACCGAATTGGCCGCACCCAGAATCACGAAAGCCCCGAACGGGATGAAGAACCAGCCCAGATGGATCAGAACCTCCTTGAAGACCGGCACGGCCAGTTGCCCGGTCAGCGCAGGCGGGTGCAGATACATTGCCGCACCAGCCGCGAACAGCCCGATCAGCGTGCCCAGAGCCAACCGCATCCGCGCCGAAACACCCTTGACATTGCCCTTCGAGACCTTGGCCAGATCATCGGCAAAACCGATCAGCCCGAAGCCGACAGTCACCAGCAGCACAATCCAGACATAGGCATTGTCCCACCGCGCCCAGAGCAGCGTCGCGACAGTCAGCGCCGAGAGGATCAGCAGCCCCCCCATCGTCGGCGTGCCGGTCTTTGTCAGCAGATGGCTTTCCGGCCCGTCCTCGCGGATCGGCTGCCCGTTACTCTGGCGCTTGCGCAGCAGATTGATCAGCGGCTTGCCGAAAAAGAAGCCGAAGAGCAGCGCCGTGAAAAATGCCGCCCCGGCGCGGAAGGTGATGTAGCGAAACAGATTGAACCCCGGCACGACATCCGCGAACTCGGTTAACCAGAACAACATGCGTTATTTTCCTTCGTTCTCGGGTCGCGCCGCATCAAGATTGCGCAACCCGTCGACAATGCGCGACACGAAACT
>SKRP01000093.1 GCA_007118445.1 Natronohydrobacter sp. | reverse complement strand
TCTACGATGTGCTCGGCGTCAGCAAATCTGCCACTGCTGACGATTTGAAAAAAGCCTATCGCAAGAAGGCCAAGGAATTGCACCCTGACCGCAATTCCGACAATCCGACGGCCGAAGCGCAGTTCAAGGAAGTGAACGAAGCCTATGAAATCCTGAAGGATGCCGAGAAGAAGGCCGCCTATGATCGTTACGGCCATGCCGCCTTTGAAGGTGGAATGGGCGGTGCTCCGGGCGGGCGCGCGGGCGGCTATGGTGGCGGTCAGGATTTCGCCAGCGCCTTTTCTGATGTTTTCGAGGATCTGTTCGGTGATTTCGTCGGCGGCGGTCGCGGCAATGCGCGGTCGCGGGCCACACGCGGGTCGGATCTGCGCTACAATATGCGGATCTCGCTCGAAGAAGCCTATGCAGGTGTGCGCAAGACGATCCGCGTGCCGCGCCTGTCGGAATGCGGTGCCTGTTCGGGCTCGGGGGCCGAGGGCGGTGCCGAGCCTGTGGTCTGTCCGACCTGTTCCGGCATGGGCAAGGTGCGCGCACAGCAGGGCTTCTTTACTGTCGAGCGCACCTGTCCGACCTGCGGTGGTTCCGGGCAGATCGTGAAGAACCCCTGCAAGGTCTGCATGGGCTCTGGTCGGGTCGAAAAAGAAGCCAGCCTGTCGGTCAATATTCCCGCCGGTGTCGAGACAGGCACCCGGATCAGGCTGTCCGGCGAGGGCGAGGCCGGTCTGCGCGGGGGGCCGCCGGGCGATCTCTATATTTTCGTCGATGTGGCTGAGCATCAGATTTTCAAGCGCGATGATCTGACGCTTTATTGCCGCGTCCCCGTCAGCGTCGCCCGCGCAGCGCTGGGCGGCGAGGTTGAAGTGCCAACCATCGACGGCGGGCGGTCACGGGTCAAGATTCCTGCGGGCAGCCAGTCGGGTCGCCAGATGCGGCTGCGCGGCAAGGGCATGCCGATGCTGCGCGGTGGTGGGCAGGGTGATATGCTGATCGAACTTGCGGTGGAAACCCCGGTAAACCTGACAGCGCGTCAAAAGGAACTGCTCGAGGAATTCGAGAAGCTCAGCGCAGAGAATAATCCCGAAAGTTCAGGGTTCTTTGACAAGGTCAAGGGGTTCTGGGACGGGATGAAAGGCTGATCAGATCTGACAGGCCCGCGCGGCGCGGTTTTCGATCGCGTTGCGCTCGCGCATCAGCCGATTCACCCGCGACGAGTTGGCAGCAGCGATGCCACCTTCGATGCTGCTGCAGGCGATCTGGTTGCCCTGCGTGCTGACACAGTGATATGTCCGAAAGCCGCGCGTCGCCAGATTGGCCGTGAAGCCGAGCGTTCCTGCTTCGCGTGCAGACTGTATCCGCGAATCATGGACCCGCAGGGCGTGGCTTGCCGCTTCGCAGCTGGTCGCTGATCGTGATGGAAAAAAATGAGAACAGCCTGAAATCAGCAGTGTTCCTGCCAAAAAAATGAATGCACGCATGGGTCTGCTCCGCTCATGATCCGGGATGATCAGTCTTTGTTTCATCTTCCCTGTGTATCCCCGACGCATCGCGATTGAAGCGTCGGGGCAGAAAGTGGGTGGCGTTGTCCCAGGACAGCAGTTACCCGCTGCGGCCCTGTGACATTGCTGTCCACAAATGCGTCAAGGGCTTAGTGGCCCTTGCGGCACGGAGCAGCGACCATCACGTAATGGCCCGGGCGCACGAGATGCTTTTTCTGCTCATAGATGGCCGGGTAATGCATGCGGTAAACCTGCTCGACACCTTTGCCATTGCGGTATTCGAGCTTGGTTTTCGCGGATTTCACCAGGTGCTTCGTGGTCCGGTATTCCGGTGCCACATACACTTTGTCAAAGCATTCGACGACGTGACCTTTCCATGCTGCCGCCGGTGTCGCAAAAAAAGGAGCCATTGCAAGAGCAAGTGCCGGGAGTGCGATCTTCTTCATTGTAGTCCTCCAAGATAAAGTTGTGGTATTTTTATGGTTGCCGCTCGAAATGCCCCACAAGTGCGCGGAATCCTGCTTGTTCACAGTGAAATGTCACACTTGTGATGATGCTAGCACCAGAGTTTGGGTCTGGCAACAATTTCGGCAGCAAAAAGTTCAGGTTAAGGCATTGTTATGACTCTGTGAGTCATGAATGCTTATGCAACTGGAACAACGCGACATTTCTGAAATTGGAACGGTGCCTCATGCGCTGCAGGGCATCGTTTCGTATGAGCGTGCTGCGGAAATGCATTACGAGTCGGCGTTGTGTGATCGGCCGATTCAGCGATCTGCGGATATGCCCGATTTCAGTGAAATGACGGATCAGCGGGTTCTGGAAATGATCTTGTCCTCTGTCTTGCCTGTGAAAGAAACGGGCGCTCTCGCGAAATGTCTGCTCGCACGATTCGGCGATCTGAGCCGGGTTATCGCGGCACCAGTGGCGCGATTGTCTCTCGTTGGCGGGCTTGGGGATGCTGCGATCTGTCAATTGAAGCTGGCAGAGTTATGCGCGACCCGTATGGCACGCGCGCGGATTCTGGCGCGGCCGGTGATTTCAAGCTCACAGGACTTGTTGACCTACTGCCACACATGCCTGGCGCACAGAGAGACGGAACAATTGCGCGTGCTCTATCTGGACCGGAAGAACGGCTTGATCGCAGATGAGATCGCAGCAGATGGCACTGTGGATCATGTCCCGGTCTATCCCCGGGAAATCCTGCGCAGAGCGCTTGAACTCAATGCCAGCGCGCTGATTCTCATTCACAATCACCCCTCTGGCGATCCCAGCCCCTCACAGTCGGACATTTCGATGACCGAGGCGATTCGAAGCGCCGGAGAAACCCTGTCGATTACCTTGCATGATCATCTGATCATCGGGGCGTCGCGGGAATTCAGCTTCCGTAGCGAGGGTTTTCTGTGAAACAATCATTCGGCTTTGACCATGGTTGCGAAATCATCATCGTCCCGAACCTGCGTCAGGGACCAGAGTACATGAATGCGATCCGCTACGGCGTCAGTCGACAAGTTCCGAAAGCGGCCTGCCAATCATGGGTGTCAGCTGGGCCTGGTGGAGTCGCGGTTCGGGCAAACCCATGACAACAATCCCGTTTTCGCTCGGGCAATCCGGTGTCGCCAGCCGCGCTTCCTTGATCTTCGTGGGGATGCCAGCGCCGGATTGCAGAATATAGGCCTGCATTTCCTGTGCGCATTGTGTCGAATCAAAGCGCAGTTCCAGTTCGATCCGGCTGATCACGTCCAGTTCCGCCGGAATCGAGTATACTTCCGCCAGCATCGGTTCCGGGCCATGCCTTTCGCCCAGCGAGACAAGAAAGGCTTCGTCAAGCATCGGATCAAAGGGTCTGAGTGCGTGCAGATGACCATTTTCACCGTAAGTGGCGTCGCGATGATAGGCATGGAGGCCAAAACCCGCATCACCGGTCCATTGCAACACGACGCGAAGATGTTCTTCGATATCGGTTACCTCGGCCTCTGCGGTCAGGAAAACATCCTCGCCCAGAAAGATGTCGATCTTGCCCTGCCGTTCCAGCGCGGGGATGAACGCCGAATAGGCCCCGCTGTCAGGAACATAGGCGCTGAAGGCGAGATCCGCGTGGCTGACAACAAGCCGTTCATTGACATGGCAAGGCGCGGTCAGGGACAGCTCGATCAATGCGTCAATTCCTGTCCGCACCACAAGATCCGGGGTGCAGGCATCCTGCAAGGCAGCATGCTCTGCATGATCACCCTGTAGCATATCCGTGCGCAGCTCCGGGGCGGCAGATTGCTGCTCGACAAGAGAGGGGGCATCGCTCAGTGCCACAAAGCTTGTGTCATCCACGACGAGCGTCGCGGCTGCATCAGGTTCAGGGGCGGCAGGACTGCCAATAAAACCCGCGCCGACGACAGTCTTGTCAGAATCTGCCAAGGCGGATTGCGCGACTGCGGGCCTGTCTGATTTGCCGCTCATCAGATGCTGCGCACCGAAAGTCGACGCGGCGATTCCGGCCACGATAATGGCCGCTCCGCGGATGATCGTCTGCTTTTCCATATCTTCCACCTGATACCACTTCAAGCCTCAAGGTATCGGTCGAATCGGGCGAATTTGCGGCCTTGCTGTGTCGCATCGCCTGTTTTGGAAACAGATTTTCTGTTCAGGACAAATTACAGCACGCGCCCGTGACAATGCTTGAACTTTTTACCCGAACCACAGGGACAAGGATCATTCCGTCCCGGATTGCCCCAGGTCGAGGGGTCGGTTTCGTCGAATCCCTCGACCAGCGGTTCCGGGGCGACGCCCTGATTCTCTTGCGCGACAGCCATGCTTTGCTGCTGCAGCGCAATCTGGCGCATCATCTCGCGCTGTTCGTCCTCGCTCATCGGACGGATCCGGGACAAATAGCGGCTGACATCTTCACGCAACGAATTGAGCATTGATTCGAACAGGATGAACCCTTCGGATTTATACTCGTTCAGCGGGTCTTTCTGCGCATAGCCCCGGAAACGCACAGCAGAGCGCAGATGATCCAGCGTCAGCAGATGTTCGCGCCATTTGCGGTCGATGGTTTCCAGCAGCACCTGCTTTTCCAGATTGCGCAACGTATCTTCGCCGAATTGCGCCAGTTTCTCGTCCATCAGGGCATCAGAAGCCGCGACCAGCCGCTCGCGCACGACCTCCTGATCGACACCGTCTTCCTCGCCCCACGCTTCGGCAGGGACATCAAGCCCCAGTTTTTCCAGAACCTGCCTGCGCAGCCCTTCCATATCCCATTGTTCGGAATAGGATTTCGCAGGCATATGCGCATCGATCAGATCGTCTATGACCTGATGGCGCATATCGTCGATGATTTCCGACAGATCATCGGCTTCCATGATTTCCAGACGCTGGTCAAAGATCACCCGGCGCTGGTCATTCATGACATTGTCGTATTTCAGCAATTCCTTGCGGATGTCGAAATTGCGCGCTTCGACCTTGGCCTGCGCCTTTTCCAGCGATTTGTTGACCCAAGGATGCACGATGGCCTCGCCATCCTTCATTCCCAGAGTGGAAAGCACTTTTTCCAGCCGTTCAGAGCCGAAAATGCGCATCAGGTCATCTTCGAGGCTGAGAAAGAACACCGACCGCCCCGGATCGCCCTGACGGCCCGAGCGTCCGCGCAGCTGGTTGTCGATGCGGCGGCTTTCATGGCGTTCGGTTGCCAGAACGAACAGACCGCCGGCTTCAAGCACCTTCTTTTTCTCTTCGGCGACTTCGCCCTCGATGCGGGCGCGGGTCTCTGTCGGGTCTGCATCCGGGTCAGCGGCCAGCGCCTGCAGCACCCGCATTTCCACATTGCCGCCGAGCTGGATATCGGTGCCACGCCCGGCCATGTTGGTCGCAATCGTCACCGCGCCCAGACGCCCGGCATCGGCCACGATCTGCGCTTCCTGCTCATGCTGGCGGGCATTGAGCACATTATGCGGGATATCGGCCTGTTTCAGCAGGGACGCCAGTTCTTCGGATTTCTCGATCGAGGTGGTGCCGACCAGAATCGGTTGTCCCTTGGCATGGGCATCGCGGATTTCCTGCAGCACGCCGTCAAGCTTTTCCTGCGATGTGCGATAGACCTGATCATGCTCATCAAGCCGGGCAATCGGCAGATTGGTCGGGATTTCGACCACACCGATATTGTAGATTTCCTGAAATTCGGCCGCCTCGGTCGAGGCCGTCCCGGTCATGCCGGCCAGTTTCTTGTAGCGGCGGAAATAGTTCTGGAAGGTGACCGAGGCATAGGTCACGTTCTCTGGCTTGATCTCGACGCCCTCTTTCGCCTCGATCGCCTGATGAAGACCCTCATTCAGGCGCCGCCCGACCATCATCCGGCCCGTGAATTCGTCAATCAGCACGACTTCACCGTCGCGCACGATGTAATTCTGGTCCCGCAGGAACAGCTTATGTGCGCGCAGCCCCTGATTGACGTGATGCACCAGTGAAGTGGATTCAGGGTCATACATGGCCTGCCCCTCTGGCAGCAGCCCGGCTTCGCGCAGTTTTTCCTCGATGAATTCATTGCCCTCATCGGTCAGCGTGGCATTGCGGACCTTTTCATCAATCACGAAATGTTCGGGCTGCAGTGAGGGGATCAGCGCATCCACCTTGACATACAGATCAGAGCGATCCTGCGACGGGCCTGAAATGATCAGCGGCGTCCGGGCTTCGTCGATCAGGATCGAGTCGACCTCGTCCACGATGGCGAAATAATGCCCGCGCTGGTTCATTTCCTCGATGCGCATGCACATATTGTCGCGCAGATAGTCGAAACCCAGTTCGTTATTGGTGGCATAGGTGACATCAGCGGCGTAAGCTTCGCGCTTCTCGGCCACGGGTTGTTGCGAATAGACAACGCCGGTGCGCATTCCCAGTTTGGAAAAGACCTTGCTCATCCATTCCGCATCGCGCCGCGCCAGATAGTCATTCACCGTGACAATATGCACGCCCAGCCCGGTCAGCGCGTTCAGATAGGCGGGAAAGGTCGCGACCAGGGTCTTGCCCTCGCCGGTCTTCATCTCGGCGATATTGCCCTGATGCAGGAAAATCCCACCGATCAGCTGCACATCGAAGGCCCGCAGCCCCAACGCCCGCCTTGCGCCCTCGCGGCAATTGGCAAAGGCTTCGGGCAGCACAGAGTCCAGGCTCTCGCCCCCGGTGACACGCGCTTTCAGCTCTTCGGTCTTGGCGATCAGCCCCTCGTCGGACATGGCCTCGATCTCGGGTTCCAGCGCGTTGATCCGGGCGACCAGCGAGCGAACCGCCTTGACCTTGCGATCATTCGCGGTTCCGAAAACCTTCTTCGTGATGGCACCAAGACCCAGCATATGTGTTCTGCCTCTATGTTCCTTGGCGGTCAAAAGCGTGACCGCTAACCAAATCGTCATGGTCCGAAGGGGATTGCCGGGCTTGTCGGCGCGCACTGGCTTCCATAGAAGGGCAGGTGAACCGCACGACCCCAAGCAGGCCAGACCTGCCTGCGATGTAATGGGCGGCCCTAAAAGTGTCAACGATGCGCGCCTGTCGCGCCCAGTCAGGAGTAGGAAATATGCTCAGTTTTTCGCGAGTTTCGGTGGCATTCGTGGCCATGCTTGCAGTGTCAGCCCCGGCGCTTGCGCAGGAAGACCCGACACGCGACACGGTTCTTGCGCGGGTGAACGGCACCGAAATCACGCTGGGGCACCTGCTGAGCGCGCGCGATGCGCTGCCGGACCAGTTCCGCGCCATGCCTGCGGATGCGCTGTTCGAGCCCCTGATGGAGCAGCTGATCGAACAGACCGCGATCATGCAGGAAGCCGAAGGCACACTAAGCGTGCGTGAACAGATCGCGCTGGAAAACGAGCAGCGCGCCTTCATCGCCAATGCGGCCCTGACCCGCGCGGCCGAGGCGGCGATGACCGAAGAGAATATTTCCGAAGCCTATACGGCCTTTGTCACCGAATTTGACGGGCGCGAACCGACACCGGAATTCAACGCCTCGCATATCATTGTCGAGACCGAAGAGCAGGCGCAGGAGCTGCGCGCGATGCTTGATGACGGCGCCGATTTCGCCGAGCTGGCGCGCGAGCATTCGACCGATGGGGCCGCAGAGGGCGGCGGGTCGCTGGGCTGGTTCGGTCTGGGCGCGATGATCCCGGAATTCGAGGAAGCGGTGCAGACGCTTGAAATCGGTGATTATCTCGGGCCGCTTGAGACCCGGTTCGGCTGGCATCTGGTTCTGCTGAACGACACCCGGATGTCTTCGGCCCCGCCGCTGGAAGAAGTGCGCGAGGCGCTGGAAGAGACCCTTCAGCGCGAGGCCGCGCAGGCCGAACTGGACCGCGCGACCGAAGCCGCGACCATCGAGCGCGCCTATGAGGATCTGGACCGCGCGATCCTGATGCGGGACGAGCTTCTGGACGACTGATCCGCACCAGTGTAGGACAAGGCCAGCCCGTCCCTGGGCTGGCAGTCTGGCATGGAGCGGGCGATGGGCAAGAAGAAGCTCAAGAATAAAATCAAGGCGTTGAAGGCGCAGCTTGCTGCGTTCGGCAAAGGCGCGCAGAGCACGGGGCTGCTGATATCGCCGCTGGCCCCGCTCAGTTTCCCGGAACTGCCGGTGATCCGGGGTGCGCGCTTTGCCACAGCGCAGGCCGGGGTGCGCTACAAGGGGCGCACGGATGTCATGCTGGCCCATCTGGTGCCGGGAACAGTGATCGCAGGCACATTTACCCGCTCGGCCACGCGCGCGGCCTCGGTGCTGGATGCACAGGAAAAGATCGGCCAGGACAGTGCCGAGGGCGTGGCCATTCTGGTTAATTCCGGCAATGCCAATGCCTTCACCGGCACGCGCGGTGTCGAAGGCGTGCGCGCGATCTGCACAAGTGTCGCTGAAAAGCTGGACCTGCCGACAGATCGTATCTTTACCTCCTCGACCGGTGTGATCGGAGAGGCGCTGCCGCATGAGCGGATCACCGCAGCCCTTGACCAGCTGGTCGGGGATCTGTCGGAAACAGCGCTGCCCGATGCGGCACGCGCGATCATGACGACCGATACATTCCCCAAAGGGGCGGCTGCCGAGATCGAGATTGGCAACCACGCTGTGAAGATCGCGGGCATTGCCAAGGGTTCGGGCATGATCGCGCCGGATATGGCGACCATGCTGGTCTATATCTTCACCGATGCGAAAATCGCGCGTCCGGTCCTGCAACGGATCGTCGCCCGCGAGACGGATCGCAGTTTCAATTGCATCACAGTGGATAGCGACACCTCGACCTCGGATATGCTGCTGATCGCGGCCACCGGGCAAAGCGATGCGCCCGAAATCACGGATCCTGCGAGCGACGATGCACAGGCCTTCGCGACGGCGCTGCGGGGCGTGATGCTGGATCTGGCGCATCAGGTGGTGCGCGATGGCGAAGGGGCCACGAAGTTCATTGAAGTGGCAGTGACGGGCGCGCGGTCTGATGCGGATGCCCGCAAGGTGGCTTTCGCCATCGCCAATTCGCCGCTGGTGAAAACTGCCGTCGCGGGCGAGGATCCCAACTGGGGCCGGATCGTGATGGCGATTGGCAAATCCGGCGCAGAGGCAGATCGCGACCGCCTGTCGATCCGCTTCGGCCCGCATCTGGTGGCTGTGAACGGGCAGGTGGCGCCCAGCTATGAAGAAGCGATCGGCGCGCGCTACATGAAAGGCGCGGAGCTGGTGATCGGGGTCGATCTGCGGCTTGGCGTCGGGGCTGCGACGGTCTGGACCTGCGATCTGACCCATCGCTATATCGAGATCAACGCGGATTACCGCTCGTGAAGCTGGTGCTTGTTGCTGCGGTGGCGCTGGTCGATCCTGATGGTCGCGTGTTGCTGGCGCAGCGGCCGGCGGGCAAGTCGATGGCCGGTCTATGGGAGTTTCCCGGCGGCAAGATCGAACCGGGCGAAACACCCGAAGCCGCGCTGATCCGGGAATTGCAGGAAGAGCTTGGCATTGACACCTGGGCCAGCTGTCTGGCCCCGCTGACATTTGCCAGCCACAGCTATGCCGATTTTCATCTGCTGATGCCGCTTTTTGTCTGCCGCAAATGGCAGGGCCAGCCGCAAAGCCGCGAAGCGCAGGCG
>SKRP01000010.1 GCA_007118445.1 Natronohydrobacter sp. | reverse complement strand
TCAAGCCAGATAACGTTATTCTGCGCGGCATATTCCTTTACCGTTTGATGTTTGGCGAAGGTGGCCTGTATCGACTTATCTGAGAGCCGGATAACCAGTTTCTGCGCCGTCGGTCTGGGCCTTATATCCATGACCGCCAGCGCAGTCTCCATATTGCGCATGTCGTCATCAGTCCCAATATACACGCACTTTGCATCTGCAATCTGCAGTTTTTTCAGGGTCTGGACGTCCGTAGTGACCCCCGGCAGAAGTATTGCACCTTCTTGTTTCAATGTAAGCGCATAGGGCTGATCGGTGTCGGGGGTCAGCGCAACCGCACGCGCATCCTTATCAAGAAAGGCCTTTGCAAGGCTGCTCGCTGAGCGCCCCGCTCCTAAAAAAACAACCTCTGGCGGCGCAAATCCAAGAACCTTGAACTGAGCCCAGTGTCTCGCCGAAAGCAAGACAGCGACAATAAGGGTGAAGATCGTCAAAGCCGGCAGCACGAACCGCATGACCTGCAGTTGCCAGTTAATCGTGGTGCTTTCCAGCGCTGTCCCTAATTTAGCTGTCTGGAGGGTGAGGTAAAGCGCATCGAAGGGCGTATATTGCTCATTCGCCTCTAAATGCCCCCAAAAGGTTGTCGCACCACTAATTAATACAAGGCTGACAAGGAGCTTGAGTTGGGCGTTTTTATACATCGGGAACCACCGTGTGATGCTACTGACCGGTTTCGAGAGCTTCATACACTTGCTGTAAGAACTCTATCGTTCGACGGGTCTCCGAGTGGTCTTCGCCAATCTCGTGAAGCTGAACCCGCAACAGCGTTTCCAGAACCTCTTGGGCTTTCGGTAGTTTATCCTGTTTGAAAATAATAACAGCAAAGTCGTGCATGGCTTTCCAACTCAGCGGATCACTACTTCCTAAAGCCAAAATGGTTTTTTCAACATATTGCTCCATGACGAAAGAACTGCTTGGAAGATCACCGGATTCAAAATGAAAAATCGCTAAATTCCGCATCATCTGCAATGTCAATCGGTTATCGAAACCTAGCACTCGTATACAGGTTTCAAGCAAGGCCTCCTGAATGGTGGTTGCCGGAATATGAAGGCCCTTTTCACGTAGATTCTGAACTACGCTATATATGTCTTTGAGCGTCTCGACAAGCATCGCCAACGTTTTCTGCGTGCTTGGATGGTCGCCACCGACAAAATTTCGCTGTTCTTCGAGCAGCTCTTCATGTATTTTCAAAGCGCCAACGATATCCATTTCTTCAAGTAGGTTCTGCGAAACATGCAACATTGAATTTACAGTGTAAGAATCTTCAGGTCCTAAAAGGCGCTTTGCGATTCCGAGATTTTCTTTCCAGACCTCCACCGCACGATTTTTGTCATCCTGTTGTTCGAGAATAAAACCGATGCTTTCCAGAACCTCGAGGTGATCGACGTTATCCGCCCTGCCGGATTGGGATATTTCGCTCAGCAGTGATTCAATGAGTG
Source organism: Natronohydrobacter sp. (assembly GCA_007118445.1). GTDB lineage: Bacteria > Pseudomonadota > Alphaproteobacteria > Rhodobacterales > Rhodobacteraceae > Roseinatronobacter. The sequence goes on along the minus strand of SKRP01000010.1, from coordinate 8,129 downwards.
CGCGTGATCGTAGAAAGTCCCCTTTTTTGTGAAGCGTCATAACCAAACTGTGTTTGGCGGCAATTGTACTGGCATCCGCTGGCCCATACTTGTTTAAGATGACGTCAAGCAATTCCTCTTGCAGTCGTTGTGCTGACGCCAGATCATTGCTCTGGTACAAGATCTCCGCAAGACCCCGCTGCGCAGCCAGTGTCTGCGGATCATCTGTCCCAAATACGACCTTCATCGCCTCAACTGCTTGCTTTTGCAAGCTGAGCGCACGGGGCATGTCGCCCTTCTTCAGGTGCATCATGGCTAGGTCATGTCTTGAAATCAGCGTATCCGGATGATCGGCGGATAGAATTGCCTCCTTGCGCCGGAGTGCCTCTTCCTGAAGTTTGAGCGCGTCATCGTCCTCATCGCATTCAAGCAGAGTCATTGCGAGCGCACTCATAGCGCGGAGTGTACGGTAGTGATTCTCCCCAAGAGCGTCGCGCATGTCCTCTAGGACCAGTTCCTGCGACTTACGTGCTGGTTCAGTCTGGCCCAATTCTGCAAGCACCAGGGCTTCATCCGCCTTCGCCTCGATGGTGTCGGGATGCTCTCCACCGAGAGCGAGCGTCAGGCCCACGTAAACCGCCTTATGAATATCGAGCGCCCGCGGTAGATTACCTTCGCGTCGAAACATATTTCCCAGGTTTTGAAGCGAACGAAGCGTTTCGGGATGTTCTTCTCCCAACATGCGTTGCAAACCGCCCAGAGCGTGCTCTGCAAGTGGCCTTGCCTCTTCATGACGATCAAGCTGGGAAAGCGTTACCGCGAGGTTCATCATTGCCCTGAATGTAGAGCGATGCTCATTCCCCAGAACAGATTGTCTTCGCTGCAGAACTTCTTTCTGTAGTGCGAGTGCATTTTGCGCATTTCCATACCGGTTCAGCGTCAACGCGAGATTATTCATCGCTGTTAACGTGCCAGTATCATCCAAACCATGCCAGCGCTTGTATAGCTCCAAGACCTGCTCTTCAGTCTCCCGAGCCTCAGCAAGGCGGTTTTGAGCAATTCGTACCCCTGCTAAAGTGCTCATGGAGTTCAAAGTTTCCCGAGCTTCCGGACCAAGTAACTCTCGTCGGGCTCTGACCACCGTTTCTATAATCGAACCCGCTGTTTCCAGATCATTCTGAAGCAAACAAGTTAATGCGAGATTATGCTTAGCCGTAAGCGTTTCTTTGTGTTTGGCTCCAAGAAGTCCCTCAAGTACTTCTGTTAGCCATCGACGCAAATGGCTTGCCGCATGAAGAAAGCCGCGCTCATGTAGGAAGGTTGCGAAGTTCCGGATAATTATTACTTCCAGGTAATCGGCAGAATCTTTTGCAGTTGACAATTGTCGGACCCAATCTTCCTGCGCAATCAACCCGACTTCGTGCCTCCCCAACATTTCAAGAACCGCGTTGACGACCGTTTGGTGTGTTTCGATCAAACGTGCCGGCAAGTAGATATCCTCGACATCGCCACTGAGCGGGTAGCCGTCTAAAGATGGCCTTTGAAATTGCAGTCGCTCAAGTTGAAACAGCGCCTCGGCTGCAGCACGCGGAACCATGGGACGCTTCTTGTCGCCATAGCCCGGCCGGAAATGCTTATAGAGTCTTTCACGCGTCGCCTCTTCGCCAACCGCTTGCAACGCCGCTTGCCCGAGAACCCGATGCATCGGCGCGTGGCGGCCTTCCTTGGTCAGCATGAACGGCCAGAACACGCCAGCGAGTTTTGACATGACCACTTGCGGCGTCCGCGGCTTGCCAGTGTCTTCGGCGACCGGGTCGCCAGGAAGCGCCAGCAGTTCGGCAAGCTCAAGCTCGCTCAACCCTTGATAAGCCGCTGCCTGCAGCGCGAAGAATTGCAAGGACAGATCGGGTTGAGCATCGCGTTGATATTCTGTGTCGCACAGGAAACATGTCACGAAAAGCTGCGCCGGATCCGCACATGAGAGGATTTTATCCAGCGTCGAATTCAGCGTTTCATGCCGCGCATCGAGGCGTAACTCTTCAAGCGCGAGTTTTAGGAAGAGCGGGTTCTTTGCCTGCGGCGCACGCACGAGGCCGTTTATCAGGTTCTCGGGAAGGGTCTTGCGGTAGCTGGCCAGAAGATCACCGGCGATGGCGCGCGCTTCGTTTTCTGTCAGGGCCGACAGCAGCACTGTTTCTAAGCCGCGCGCGGCGGATGTCGTCGCTGCGGCGCTCTGATCTACGGCGCTGGCCACAACAACGGCGCTCGGCCCGATCACACTAGGCGACAGCAGCTGCAAATCCTTTCCCTCATCAAGCAGTTGGTCCAGCGCATCCACGATAAGCGCAAAGCGCACTGGGCGGCCTATCTTTTGCTCGGTCCGCTGTGCGGCGCGGGTCAGCCAATCCGACAGGGTTTCACGGCGTTTTTTAGGATCGGTCGGGATTTCATCACCGACCGCGTCACGTAGCTCCGGATGGAGCATCTGCATGACACGCTCAAGCCATGCATCGAGGGTTAGGCTGCCGTCTGCGCCAACGTAATGATCAATAACACGCCAATGAACATCACATTTCTCTCCTGAGTCGAGCTGCCGCGAGAGATCAGCCAGAACCGCGCTTTTGCCTTGTCCCGATGGACCACACAAGACGACCGGTCCCAAGGCGGGCTGCACGATACGTTGGCTCATGGCGCCGACCAGTGCTGCCTTCACGTCGTCGCGCGGCACATAGTTCCGAAGCCGGTGATGCCGAAACGACAAATGTGCAAGCCCAGACTGCTCAAGAGGGGTCGGTGCCTCGTCTTCCGGGAAAAACTGGGCGATCTGTTCCAGTAGATATGCTTCCACCGCCTCACCGAATTCTTCAATGCTGTGGTATCCATCGATCGCCAGATAAGGTGTGCATCTTATGCGGTCCTTGAGAGCATCTAGCTTGCCCCCTGCCGCGTCGAAGAACCTCTTGTCGGTGGCGTCAAACGCTCCCCCAGCCGCTTGTGTTTGCAACACCTCCGTTAACGACCGGTCGCGCAGAAGAAACAGCACTTGTCCTTGCAGCTTCTGCGCAGCGCCGTCAGCCATAGCGGCGAGCTCCATTTCAACTTCAGTGACACCCTTTCCACGTTCGAGTGCATCCCGTATGACAGGTGCATAATCAGAGTCGGCGCGCTGGCTCCAGAACTGTTCCAAATCGCTTTCTTCCGGGATCCACCCATAGCGTTCGCCGAGAAATCCGATGAAAAAAGGCGGGAAAGCGCGACAGCGGTCGATCTCTGCCAGGCAAATCTCTATGGTCTCACCGTTTCTTGACTCCTCTTCGGTTATCCCCCAACGCAGGTCAATCTCCGTGAAGCCGACCATCCGTTCTGCGCAGACCGCGCGGATTTTAGGAAATACCTCTTTTACGAGATGGGTTCGCTCTGCCTCCATATCCAGGAAGGTACTCGATAGGAAAACGCGAATCTCACGGGCACGCAAAACGTCACTTTCGCCTTCAGTCATCAAATCAGGCCTTGAATTGTAGCTTCTAGGTTGCGGCGAGACCGCAAATTTCAGCGAAGTAAGCCGATACTGCGAGACAAGCCTGACCTTGGCAAGGCCTGATGACGGTGTAGAGTTGTCGCTTTTTGCCAGAAGCTGTTGACGTTCACCTGAGTTGAATGACAGTTGCTGCAAGCGAGATGAAAGCGGCGAAGCTCAGATCTGTTTTGCATGACCGCGTTGCAATGCCCCTGTCTTCCTTGAGCTTCCCGAAGCAATCCTCGATCAGGTGCCGCCATTTGTATACGTCCTTGTCGAATGTCGCGGGGAAACGCTGGTTCGATTTCGGAGGGATGACAGCGGTTGTATTCTGCTCATCAAGAGCGGTTCGCAGCCAGTCTGCATCAGACGCGCGGTCAGCGAGTAAGTGATCTACGCGACCGGCCGCAGCCTGGGCACATGAACTTGATGTTTTCTGGATCGAAGCGAAGGAAGCCGCAAGCCAGCGCAGCGCTTCAGGTGGCGAGATCCCCGACCACTTGGGCATTGACGCGATCTACCATGCCTTTTGTGACCAGCCTGATGAGGTACGTATCGCTGCTCGCAACCGAATGAAACAACTTATCGCGCGGTGCAGGATGCTTTCAGAAGGCGAGCCTATCGACATTCGGAGCCGCCTTTCTGTGATTTTTGAATCTCAGCGGCAATGAGGCGAGCACCTATACATTAATACCACCCCAACAAATGAGGTGGGACAAAAAACCACGAAACTGTGAGATTTCATGCAATCTTCAAGTGCCCCAAAATCTAGCAATAGCTTGTTTTTAATACATATATCTTCCCCGCCCCCGGGCGCCATTTTATCAATGATCTGAAGCAAGAAAGAACGCTGTTGGAGTGTGACTCCGTCAGCTGTTGTGACGTCAGCTTTTGTGACACTGGCAATTCCTCAGGCGCATTCGGCTGATGCGCCTGTGAACGCTTAATCTTGACCCGGCGCAACGGGTTCAGATGTCAGCCTGTCGCCAGGTGCATGGACCGGACGATCCGCCAATGCACGCGACAGCGCGGCATCTTCCAGTGTCCGGTCCCGGCCCGATCAGGCGTACAAAGGTCACGACAGCCGCTTTGTTCAGTCAATCGCGTATCCCGCACCACGCACTGTACGGATGGGATCGACCTGGCCATGCGCACATAACACTTTGCGAAGGCGACCGATATGCACATCGACCGTGCGCGTGTCGACATAGATTTCGCGCCCCCAGACGCGGTCGAGCAGCGCCTCGCGGGTCCAGACCTTGCCCTGACGTTCCATCAGAGCAGCAAGCAGGCGGAACTCGGTCGGGCCCAGATGCAGCGATGTCCCGTCTCGCGTGGCTCGGTGGCTTTCCGTATCGAGACGGATATCGCCGGCCTGGAGCACAGTGCCGGCGGCAGTCGGGCGCACGCGGCGCAAATTGGCACGCACACGGGCAACCAGCTCGGCGACCGAATAGGGTTTCACAATATAATCATCCGCACCTGTCTCGAGCGCACGGACGCGATCAGCTTCCTCGGAGCGGGCCGAGACCATGATGATCGCCGCGTGGCGTCCGCTTCGGGTCGCATTGAGCTGTCGGCAGGCTTCCAGACCGGATAGCCGCGGCAGCATCCAGTCAAGCAGGATCACATCGGGCACCTGTTCCGCGACCACCAGCAGCGCCTCTTCCCCGTCCCTGGCTGTGGCAACGCGGAACCCGGCTGCGGTCAGATTATAGCTCAGGAGCGCACGTTGCGCGGGTTCATCATCGACCACCAGCACCAGCGGCATGTCAGCATCGCGCATGGCCTCAGCTTTCGGGCACGGCGATGGTTGCGGTTGAATGGCCCTTGGTGCGCGGTTCGGCCAGCCTGCCCTCGGCCACGAAAATCACATGTTCTGCACCATGGGTGACCAGATCGCCCATGCGCTCGAGATTCTTGGCGATGAACAGGTAATGCAGACTGGTCGTGATGTTGCGCGGATCTTCCATCATATGGGTGATGAATTCGCGAAACAGCGCATTGGTCATGTCATCGACCTCGACATCACGCGCCACCACATCGCGCGCAAGCGCTGCGTCCAGCCGGGCGAGCGCATCCAGCATGTCCTTCAGCATCTGCCCTACCAGCCGCGCCTGCCGACGCAAGGCCCCTGCCGCACCCTCGATCACAGGGCCTGCAGTGAGCACAGGCACACGCTTGGCCATGTTCTTGGCATAATCGCCGATGCGCTCCAGTTCTCCGGCCATTTTCATCACCGCAACGACCACGCGCAAATCCTCAGCCTGCGGCTGGCGCAGGGCCAGAAGCCGCACAACCTTGGTGTTGATGTCATGCTCGGCCTCGTCAATCGCAAGGTCGCCGCGCACGACCTCGCCGGCCAGGTCTTCGTCGCGTTGTTCCAGCGCGCGGGCCGAGAGCAGGATCGCCTGCTCGACCTGACCGCCCATGGTCAGCACAGCAAGCCGGATCTGCTCGAGCTCCTCATCAAAGGCCGTAAGCGTATGGGGTTTGTTCATGGCTGCCCTGCTCCTTTCAACTGTTGCGCCACCTTATCGCTGTGAATTGTATCAGCCTTGTGACATGGGTTCATGATGATCCTGCGACTGGCCCAGGTGCTTCCGGGCATGATGCGCAGGGCAGAACCGCCGTGAAACTGCTGCCTGCGCCCGGGCTGCTGCGGATCAGCAGGCGTCCGCGATGGCGGTTCAGGATATGCTTGACGATCGAGAGCCCCAGACCCGTGCCATCCTGCGCCCGCGAGCGCGCGCGGTCCACCCGGTAGAACCGCTCGGTCAGGCGCGGGATATGGATCGGGTCAATACCATCCCCATAATCTGTCACGGTGACATGGATCACAGGGCCCTCCATGCCGAAATGACGGGCCTCAAGCTTCGCACACAGGGAGATCCGCCCGCCACTTGCCCCGTATCTGAGCGCGTTTTCCAGAAGGTTATGAAAAACCTGCACCAGCTGGTCCTGATCGCCCGCAATCATCGGCAAACCATCGGGCATGTCTTGCTCAAGGGTCAGACCTGCCGCGGCAATCCGGGGGGCCAGCGCTGCCAGGGTGCTTTGCAGGACCTCGGACAGAGGCACCTGATGGCGCGGGCGGATTCGTTCGCTTCCCTCCAGCCGCGAGAGCGACAGAAGGTCGGCCACCAGCGCCGACATGCGCTGCGTTTCGCGCGCCATGATCCCCAGAAACTCGGCCCGCGCCTTGGGATCGTCCTGCGCGGCACCCTGCAGGGTCTCGATGAACCCGGCCAGCACTGTCAACGGCGAGCGCAGCTCATGGCTGACATTGGCGATGAAATCGCGCCTTTGCGCCTCGGCGGCTTCGCGGTCGCTGATATCCTGCAGGCTGACCACAATCCCCGCGATCCCCGCATCCGCTCCCGGTTTGCGCGCAGTGATCTGCCATGTCATCTCGGCACTGGCAGAGCCGATCACCATCTGGGCGCGATGGGTCGCATTAGCGGGGCTGGCCGGATCGAGCGCGGATTCGATCATCGCCGCAGCTTCAGGCTGGCGCAGATGCGCGCGCACACGGGCACCCGTCATCGGTGTGGCAAACAACTCATCCGCCGCGGGATTGGCGGCCAGAATCACCCCGTCCGGCGCAACCAGCATGGCAGGATCGGGAAGCGCATGGATCATACCGCGCAGGGTCGCAAGGCCCGCGCGATCCGGCAAAGCTGTTGCACCATCCGCCATGGCGATCTGCCCCCAAAGCTTGCAACACTACCCGAAGCGGCCCGTCACATAATCATTCGTACGCACAACTTTCGGATTGGTGAACACAGTTTCCGTCGCACCATATTCGACAATATGGCCAAGATACATGAAAGCCGTGTTATCCGACACCCGTGCGGCCTGACTCATGGAATGGGTGACGATGACAATCGTGTATTGTCCGCGCAGTTCCGTGATCAGGTTTTCGATTTTCGCCGTGGCGATCGGGTCGAGCGCCGAGCAGGGTTCGTCCATCAACAGCACTTCGGGATCAGAGGCGACCGCACGCGCAATGCAGAGCCGCTGCTGCTGCCCGCCCGACATGCCCAGCGCCGAATCCTTCAGCCGGTCCTTGGCCTCATCCCAGAGCGCAGCCGCGCGCAGCGCGCGTTCGACAGTATCATCGAGGATGGATTTTTTCGTGATCCCGTCCACGCGCAGCGGATAGGTCACATTGTCATAGATCGACATGGCAAAGGGGTTGGGCTTCTGAAACACCATCCCCATGCGTTTGCGCAGCGCGATCACATCGACACCGGGGCCATAGATATCGAACCCGTCCACCAGGACCTGTCCTGAAATCCGCAACCCGTCGACCAGATCATTCATCCGGTTGAGCGAGCGCAGCAGCGTGGACTTCCCGCAACCCGACGGGCCGATAAGCGCTGTGACCATGCCTTTCTGCATATCCAGCGTATTGTCATGAAGCGCCTGCTTCGCGCCATACCACAGATTGAAATCGCGGATATCGAGCGCCGATCCCTGGGCGCTTTTCTGTTCGTGATACACGGTTGGCTCGAACTGGTCTTCGCGCGGGGCGGCAGCGAGCGTTTGGGCTGGGGTCATGTCGTCTCTCCTTAGAACTCACCGCTGGCATGTCTGCGCTTCAGGCGGTTGCGGACATAGATGGCTGTGG
>SKRP01000054.1 GCA_007118445.1 Natronohydrobacter sp. | reverse complement strand
CTGGCCGCGCAGGCTGTCGATTACCTGACCACAGGCCGCAAGGGGGATCTGGTCCATGAAGATTGAGGTGAATGGCGAGGCCCGCGACGTGACGGGCACAACCCTAGCCGAGGCACTGGCAGAACTTGGCTGGGCTGAAGCCCGCGTCGCCACAGCGCTGAACGGTGATTTCGTGCCCAAAGCCGCGCGCGGTGAAACAGCGCTCAAGGATGGCGACCGGCTGGAAGTGCTGGCGCCCATGCAGGGGGGCTGAGGCGATGCGCGATTTCTATGGCGTCACACTGGACACCCCCCTGATGCTGGGCACAGCGCAATACCCCTCGCCTGCTGTGCTGGAGTCCGCGTTTCGCGATTCTCGCGCGTCGGTCGCCACTGTCTCGCTGCGCCGCGAGGGCGGTCAGGGTCAGGCATTCTGGGACATCATCCGGGGACTGGGCGTCCATATCCTGCCCAATACCGCTGGCTGCCACAGCGCGCGCGAGGCGATCACCACAGCGCAGATGGCGCGCGAGCTGTTCGAGACGAACTGGATCAAGCTCGAAGTCATCGGCCATGCCGATACGCTGCAGCCCGACCCGTTCGGTCTGCTGGACGCCACCGAAGCGCTGGCGGCTGACGGGTTCGAGGTTTTTCCCTACACCACCGAAGATCAGGTTCTGGCCGCGCGACTTCTGGACGCGGGCGCGCGCGTGCTGATGCCCTGGGGTGCGCCCATCGGCTCGGGTCTGGGGCTGAACAACCGCTATGGGCTACGGATGCTCCGCGCGGCCTTTCCCGATGTGCCGATGGTCATTGATGCCGGGCTTGGCCTGCCCAGCCATGCGGCGGATGCGCTGGAAATGGGCTTTGACGCCGTGCTCTTGAACACCGCCGTTGCGCAGGCAGGCGATCCGGTCGCGATGGCGCGGGCTTTCGCGCTGGCCGTGCAGGCCGGGGCGCTTGCGCGCGCCGCCGACCCGATGGGGCCGCGCGACATGGCCCAGCCCTCGACCCCGGTTCTTGGAAAGGCATGGCTATGACACTGCCCCGCTTCTACCCGATTTTCGACAGCGTTGACTGGCTGCAACGCGCATTGCCGCTGGGTGTCAAGCTGGTGCAGCTACGCATCAAGAACCGCGCGCCGGATGCGCTGCGCGCCGACATCCGCGCGGGCCTTGCACTGGCGCGCAAGCATGGGGCCGCGCTGGTCGTCAATGACCATTGGCAGATCGCGATTGAGGAAGGCGCGGACTGGCTGCATCTGGGGCAGGAGGATCTGGACATAGCCGACCTGCCGGCGATCCGTCGCGCAGGGCTGAAGCTGGGGCTGTCCACGCATGACCATGCCGAACTGGACCGCGCATTGGTGCTTTCGCCCGATTATGTGGCGCTTGGCCCGGTCTATCCGACCATCCTGAAGGCGATGAAATGGGAGCAGCAAGGGCTGGAGCGCCTGCGCGAGTGGAAACGTCTGATCGGCGATATCCCGCTTTGCGCCATTGGCGGGATGACCGTCGCGCGCGCGCCCGGCGCGTTCGAGGCCGGGGCGGATATTGTCTCGGCGGTCACGGATATCACGCTGAACGCAGACCCCGAAGCGCGGATGCGCGACTGGCTGAGGGTCTGCGCATGACCCGCTATGCGCGTCAGATGGTGCTGTCCGAGATTGGCCCAGACGGTCAGGCGCGGCTGGCCCGCGCGCATTTTCTGGTCGTTGGGGCCGGGGGCTTGGGCGCGCCGGTACTGCACTATCTGGCGGGTGCTGGCGTGGGGCAGATCACGCTGGTCGATGGCGACCACGTGGCGGAACACAACCTGCACCGCCAGCCGCTCTACCGCATGGACCAGATCGGCCAGCCCAAGGCGCAAGCCGCTGCTGATGCGCTGGCTGCGCTGAACCCTGATGTGACCGTGCAGCCCGTCTGCGCGATGCTCGACCCGGCCAATGCGCCCGCGTTGGTGGCAGCGGCAGATATCGTGCTCGATTGCGCCGATACCTTCGCGGCGAGCCTGACGCTCTCGGATATCTGCGCATCGCTTGGCAAGCCGCTGATCACCGCCTCGGCGCTGTCGCTGTCGGGCTATGTCGCAGGCTGTTGCGGCAGCGCGCCCAGCCTGCGCGCGATCTTTCCTGACCTGCCCCAGCGCGGCGCGACCTGCGCCACCGCCGGGGTGATGGGGCCAGTTGTCGGGACTATCGGCGCGCTGCAGGCGCAGATGGCGCTGGCCGTGGCCCTGGCGCTCACGCCCTCCCCCCTCGGTCAGCTTGTGAGCCTGGACGCGCGCAACTGGCGCATGGGCGGCTTTCGTTTCGACGCGGCCCCAGAGCCTGCGCAGCCCCTGCCCTTCATCGCGCGCAGCCAGACACTGCCCGGTGATCTGCTGATCGACCTGCGCGCCGAGGCCGCGCCTTTCACCCCCGCCGCGCGCCATATCCCGCCCGAGGATATCGCCACGCTGGACCCGCCCAAAGGCGCCCGCGTCGTGCTGGCCTGCGCCACGGGGCTGCGCGCGCATAATGCGGGCCAGACCCTGCAATCCCGCTGGCCGGGCGATATCGCCCTGCTGGCCCTGACCGAGTGAAAGGATCCCTCATGAAACCTCTTGTCGCTGCCTTTACCCTTTCGGCCCTTGCCCTGCCCGCGCAGGCGCAGGACCGGCTCAGCCTGATGCTCGACTGGTTCGTGAACCCCAACCATGCGCCGATCATTCTGGCGCAGGAGCTGGGCTATTTCGCCGATGCCGGGCTGGAGGTCGATATCGCCACGCCCTCGGACCCCAACGCCCCCCCGCGCATGGCGGCGGCGGGCCGGGTCGATCTGGCGATCAGCTATCAGCCGCAGCTGCATCTGAGCCGCCATGACGACCTGCCCCTGCGCCGCGTCGGCACGCTGATTTCCACACCGCTGACCTGTCTGGCCGTTCTGGCCGACAGCCCGGCGCAGGATTTCGCCGATCTGGCAGGCGGCCGGATCGGGTTTGCCGTGGCAGGCGTGCAGGAGGTGATGCTGGACGCGATGCTCGCGCATCACGGGCTGGCCCCTGATGATGTCGAGCAGATCAATATCGGCTGGTCGATCTCGCCTGCGCTGATGGCCGGACAGGTGGACGGGGTGATCGGCGCATTCCGCAATTTTGAACTGAACCAGCTGCAGATTGAGGGCACCGAAGGGCGCTGTTTCTACCCGGAAGCCGAGGGCGTGCCGGCCTATGACGAGCTGATCTATGTCGCCAATCCCGAAAATATGGATGCAGATGCTGTGGCGCGTTTTCTCGATGCCACGGCGCAGGCTGTGAATTTCATCCTCAACCAGCCTGACCGCGCCTGGGAATTATTCGCTTCCACGGCCCCAGAGCTGCAAAGCGATCTGAACACCATGGCCTGGGCCGACACATGGGCGCGCTTTGCCACCCGTCCGGCGGCGCTGGATGCAGGGCGCTATGCGCGGTTTGAATCCTTCCTTGCAGAACGCGGGGCCACAGCGGGCGGGCTGGCGGTCGAAGATCTGGCGCTCGATGTAAGCGCGGGGGCCCCATGAGCGCGCCCGATTACGGCCATGCCTTCACCCTCTGGCGCGATCACGCGCCGGACTGGCACGCCTATACCCATCACGCCTTTGTCGAGGGGCTGCGCAAGGGTGATCTGCCGCGCGCCAATTTCCTGCATTATCTGCGGCAGGATTACATTTTCCTGATCCATTTCGCCCGCGCCTGGGCGTTGGCTGCGGCCAAGGGCGAGACCTTGGCCGAGATACAGGCCGCCTCTGCGACTGTTCAGGCGCTGGCCAATGTGGAAATGCCGCTTCATGTGCAGATCTGCGCTGAGGCCGGGATCGATGCAGGCGAACTGGAGGCGACCGAGGAAGCCGCCGCGAACCTCGCCTATACGCGCTATGTGCTGGAGGCGGGCTATTCCGGCGATTTTCTGGACCTGATGGCAGCTTTGGCGCCCTGCGTGCTGGGCTATGGCGAGATCGGCGCAAGGCTGAAAGGCAGCGGCGGGCCATATGCGGACTGGATCGAAACCTATGCGGGCGCGGATTACCAAGACCTCTGCCGCGATGTCGGCGCGCTGATCGACAGCGCGCTCAGGCACCGGCTGGGGCCGGACTGGACCGCGCTGCCGCGGGCCGCGCATCTGGCGCAGCGTTTTGCCACAGCGACCCGGCTGGAGGTCGGATTCTGGCAGATGGGGCTGGATGGCGCATGACCGGGATTTGCCTGCAGGGCGATCTGTGCATGGGCGACACAGCCCTGATCCGCGATCTGGCGCTCGACATGCCCGCCGGGCGCTGGTCCTGCCTGCTGGGGCCGTCGGGCGTGGGCAAATCCTCGATCGCACGGCTGCTGGCAGAGCTGCCGGGGCCGCAGCATCTGCGCGGGCAGTTGACGACGGGGGACGGGCAACCGCTGGCCGGACGCGTGGCGCTGATGGCGCAGGAGGGCCAGCTTCTGCCCTGGGCGGATCTGGTGGCGAATGTGACCATCAGCGCGCGCCTGCGCGGGCAGTCCCCTGACCGCGCGCAGGCCCGCGCGCTGCTCGCCGAAGTGGGGCTTGCCGATATGGAGCATCGCCGCCCGGCAGAACTGTCAGGCGGACAGCGCCAGCGCGTGGCGCTCGCGCGGGTGCTCAGCGAGGCCGCCCCGGTCGTGCTGCTGGATGAGCCGTTCTCGGCGCTCGACACGATCACCCGACTGGCGATGCAGGATCTGGCCGCGCGGCTGCTCAGGGGCCGCACCATTCTTCTGATCACCCATGACCCGCTGGAAGCGCTGCGCCTGTCGGATCGCGCCTGGCTGCTGGGGCGCAACGGGGCTGAAGCGCTGCCCCTGCCCGACACGCCCGCCCCGCGCGATTACCGCGCGCCGGATCTGCTGCGCGCACAGGCCGCGCTGCTGGCACGGCTGCACGGGGAATTGCCATGCGCAGGATGATGCGCGGCCCTTTGCGCGCGGGTCTTGCGCTGATCGTGGCGCTGACGGTCTGGCAGGTTGTGGTCTGGCTGAGCAATGTGCCGCATTTCATCCTGCCCGGCCCGCTGCGCGTGGCCAGCGCCCTGCAGGACAATCTTGCCCTGCTCTGGCACCATGCGCGGTTCACGGCCCTCAATCTGGTGACCGGGCTCGCGGCGGGCGTGGCGCTGGGGGTGGTCACGGCGCTGAATCTCGCCATGTCGCCCGGCGCAAGGCTGCTGCTGCGCCCGATGCTGATTTTCGCGCAGGCCGTGCCGGTTTTTGCGCTGGCCCCGATCCTGACGCTGTGGCTGGGCTATGGCGCGGCCTCGAAAATCGTGATCGTCATGCTGGTGATCTATTTCCCGGTCACATCGGCCTTTTTCGACGGGCTGATGCGCCTGCCCGCGCCGCTGGCCGATCTGGCGCAGCTGACACGCGCCAGCCCGCTGCGGCGGCTGTTCCTGCTGCAATTGCCCCATGCGCTGCCCGCGCTCTTCACCGGGCTGCGGCTGGCGATTGTCTACGCGCCCTTTGCTGTCGTGATCGGGGAATGGGTCGGTTCCTCGCAGGGGCTGGGCTATCTGATGCTGATGGCGAATGGGCGCGGGCAGACCGATCTTATGTTTGCCGCCCTGATCGTGCTGGCAGCCCAGAGCCTGATCCTCTTTGCCGCGATGGAACGGCTGGCAGGTCGCGATAGGCAGGTGCGCACAGGGGCGTGACCTGCCGGGCGCGCTGCGCCATACTGCCTTGCAGGCGCAAATCCGCCCCCCAACCGTCGCGGGCACATCATGACCGCCTTTGACACAGCCATCAGTTCACATCGCTGCACCCTTAGCGAAGGGGCGTTCTGGCACCCGGAACGCCACCAGTTCCTGTGGTGTGACATTCTCGAAAAGCGCCTGCATTCCACCGCAGGGGACTGGCAGTTTTCCGAGATGATCGCGGCCATGGGCCGGGTCGATGCCTCGCGGCTGGTCATCGCCTCCGAGACGCGGCTGTTTCTGTTCGATCTTGACAGCGGGGCCGACATGACGCTGTGCCCGCCAGAGGCCGAAAACAGCGGGACGCGCTCGAATGACGGGCGCGCGGACCCGCAGAGCGGGTTCTGGATCGGCACCACGGGCAAATCCGCGCAAAACCGGCGCAGGCAGTATCTGGCGCTGCGCATACCACCTGCCCGGCCTTCGGCGGTGCAGGGTTGCAGACGCTCTGTTGCACCTCGGCGCGCGAGGGCCATGCTGACCCGACCGGCTATGACGGGGCGCGTTTCAGCCTGCGCCTTGCTGCGCGCGGACAGGCCGAATACCGGGTCAGGCTGGGCGACACAGCGCCCGGCGGATGAGCGGCATTCAGCGCGTTTTCGTCAGGTTCAAAGCGACCCGGACCCGGCAGATGCGCGCGCCATCGCGCGGGCGCATATCGCGTTGCAGCCCGATGTCGCGCGCAATCCGGCGATGTGGCCGGGTCGCAACCGGATAGGGCCGCCGCGCCTATCGTTGCGGCTTGAACAGCAGCATATCCTCGTAAAACCCTTCCATCCGTGCCAGCCGCGCGCGGGTTTCGTCCCAGTTGCGATCCTGAATCGCGCAGAGCAACGCCTCGGCCAGCGCGACCAGCGGCACGATACTGTCCCAGGCCGAGGGCACTTCGATATGGCTGGTCAGGATATGCTGCGCCACACCTGCACTGGGCGAGACCCAGCGATCGGTCAGCAGCACGATCTCGACCCCCTGGGCATGGGCCATTTCGGTGAAATGCTGAATCGAGGGTTCATAGCGGCGAATATCGAACACGACCAGCACATCACGGTCGCTCATTTCCAAGAGCGCAGGCGGCCAGCTATTGGGCAGGCTGGACAGAAGCGTCACATCAGAGCGCATGACACGCAGCGCAGTGGCGAAGTAATCCGCGACTGTGCGGGTCAGCCGTCCGCCGATGAAATGCACCGGCCGCGACTTGTCGGCCAGCATCGCCGCGACCGTGTTGAATGTGTGCAGATCCTGCTGACTGAGCGTCTGGTTGAGATTATCCATCACTGAAGCGGCAAAACGGTTCAGACTATGGTCGCGCGGGGCGACATCAGCCCATTTTTCGTGTTTTGCGATCGGCGAGGCCAGCCTTTCGCCCATTTCCTCATGCAATTGGGCACGAAATTCGGGATAGCCCGAAAAGCCCAGCTTGCGCACCAGCCGCACCACTGTCGGCCCGGACACGCCTGCGGTCTGCGCGATCTCGGCGACTGATCCCAGAACAGAGACCGGAAAATTGCCCAGCATATGGCTGGCAAGCTGGCGTTCGGCGCGGGTCATGCCCGATATTGCGGCGCGCAACCGCTCTTCGACTGTCTGAGATGGTGCCATGACATGACCTTTTTCCACCCGATGCTGACAAAGACAGCAGACCACTTTGTAATGATTGTAACAGATGCGGAAAATAAGAAACAGTCTTGACATAAATTCCGGTGCTGGTGCAGCCTGCACATTCGTGGCGCGGGAGTCTGCCGCAGGAATCTGGAGCAGCATGGCGATGCATTGGGTAAGCGCTGAAGACATTTTCCCTGACCCGGCCGGGCAGGTGCAGGGCTGGGCAGGTTCCGGCAGCAGCGCGCGCGACGAGATCATTCCCGACCTGATGCTGATCTGCGAACATGCCTCGAACGCGGTCGCCGGGCCGTGGTGCGCGGCTGATCCGGCGCTGCTGGCTTCGCATGCGGCCAGTGATCCGGGCGCGCTGGGTCTGGCGCAGGCGCTGGGCCAGAGCCTTGCGCGCGCAGGCCACCGGGTCGAGCTGATCCATGCCCCTTATTCGCGCCTGATCTATGATCTGAACCGCAGCCCCGACCGGCCCGACGCCTGCCCCGCGCAGAGCGAGGTGCATCGCATCCCGCTCAATCATGACCTCAGCCGGGCCGAGCGCCTGGCGCGCATGACCCGGCTCTATCTGCCGTTTCACGATCTGGTCCGCGCCCGCATCGCCCGTGCGCTGGTGCTGGGCGCGCGGCCTGTGCTGGTGACCGTGCATTCCTTCTCGCCGGTCTGGCATGGCGTGGCGCGGCAGGTGCAATTCGGTGTCATCCATGACGATCTGCCCGCACTGGCGCAGGCGATTGTAGCGCAAGCCAAGGAAATCGGGCTGGAGACAGAACTGAACGCGCCCTATTGCGCCGCCGATCATGTCACCCATACATTGCGGCTGCACGCCCTGCCCTACGGGCTGGACAACGCGATGCTGGAATTGCGCAACGATCTGATCGTGACCCCCGACCAACAGGCAGATATCGCCGCGCGCCTCGCCCCGGTGATCAGCCGCGCGGTGGCACAAGTGTCGGAGGTGCCATGCCCCGCGCAGTGATCCGCTATCTGCATCTGGTCGAGGCGCTGAATTACCGCATCGGGCGTTTGGCGATGTGGAGCCTGTTTGCCCTGATGGCGGTGCTGGGCTGGGGCGCGGTCGCGCGATTCGGGTTTTCGCCGCAGATCTGGACTGACGAGATGGCGCAATTCCTGCTTCTGGGCTATTTCATGCTGGGCGGGGCCTATGCGCTGCAGATGGGGTCCGCCGTGCGCATGGATCTGCTCTATTCGCGCTGGTCGGACCGCACCAAAGCCGCCGTGGATGCCATCACCATCTTCACCCTGCTGATCTATCTGGGCGTTCTGCTCTGGGGCGGGATCGAGTCCACCCAATTCGCGCTGGAATATGGCGAGCGGCGGCGCGGGCTGTGGCGGCCCTATATGGCCCCGATCAAGATCGTGATGTGTATCGGCATTGTGCTGATGATCCTGCAATGCACGGCCTTTCTGATCCGCGACATCGCGAAACTGCGCGGGATCGAAATCGAGGAGCGCGCGGCCTGATGTCTTATGAGTTTATTGCAGCGCTGATGTTCGGCTCGATGCTGGCCATGATGCTGACCGGGCAGCGCATGTTCGGCGTGATCGGCTTTGTCGCCGTGGTGGCGGCGATTGCGCTCTGGGGCGAGCGTGGCGGCTATGATCTGGCCTTTGCCCAGACCATCAAACTGATGAACTGGTTCCCGCTGATGACCCTGCCGATGTTCATTTTCATGGGCTATGTGCTGTCGGAAAGCAAACTGGCCGATGACCTGTACCGGATGTTCCATGTCTGGTTCGGCCCGGTGCCGGGGGGGCTGGCGATTGGCACGATCCTTCTGATGGTGCTGATTTCGGCCATGAACGGGCTGTCAGTGGCCGGCATGGCCATCGGCGCAACCATCGCGCTGCCGGAACTGTTGAAACGCAACTACAACAAGCTGATGGTGACGGGGGTCATTCAGGCCGGTTCCTCGCTTGGCATTCTGGTGCCGCCTTCGGTGGTGCTGGTGCTTTATGCGATGATCGCGCGCCAGCCGGTCACGCATCTGTGGGCCGCAGGGCTGTTGCCGGGGCTGATGCTGGCCGCCCTTTTCATTGTCTATATCTGGCTGCGCTGCCGGATGAACCCGGAACTTGGCCCGGTAATCGACCCTGATGAACTGGCCCAGGTTTCGCGGCGTGAAAAATACCGGCTGTTGCTGGCGGGGCTGATGCCGCTGGGGATTTTCGCCGTGATGATGGTGCCTTTCGTGCTGGGCTATACGCGGCTGGTGGAAAGCTCGGTTGTCGGCGCGCTGGCCGCGCTTACTGTCAGCATCGTCAAGGGGCGGATGACCT
>SKRP01000047.1 GCA_007118445.1 Natronohydrobacter sp. | reverse complement strand
TAGGCCATGTGCAGGCGCTTGCCCGAGGTATACTGGATCAGCACCTCGGCGGGGTGATGCGCCTCGCCGATCTCGCCAATAAAGGCGCGGTCATCATACTCGTCCAGCACCGCGCGCAAGCGTTCCATGACCGCGAGCGCCTCGGGCTGGTTCTTGCTGTGGATCGGATATTGCATGTCATAGGTTTTGACGTCCGGCTCTGATTTGGGACGCTTATCGACCGGATTGTCGCGCAGGCATTTATCATGGCAGATATGGTTGATCGCATCCAGCCGGAAGCCATCCACACCGCGATCCAGCCAGAAACGCAGGACCGAAATGACCCAGTTCTGAACCGCCGGGTTGTGCAGGTTCAGGTCGGGCTGTTCTTTCAGGAAGTTGTGGAAGTAATACTGCCTGCGCCGCGCGTCCCATGTCCAGGCCGCCCCGCCGAAGATCGACTGCCAGTTATTGGGTGGCGTTCCGTCGGGCTTGCAATCGGCCCAGACATACCAATCGGCCTTGGGGTTGTCGCGCGAGGACCTGCTTTCCTTGAAATGGGGATGCTGATCGGAACTGTGCGAATAGACCTGATCAAGGATCACTTTCAGGCCAAGCTCATGCGCCCGCGCAACCAGCGCGTCAAAATCTGCCAGCGTGCCGAAGCTGGGGTCGATGTCACAATAATCCGAAACGTCATAGCCCAAATCCGCCATGGGCGAGGTGAAGATCGGCGAGAGCCAGATCGCATCGACACCGAGGCTGGCCACATGATCCAGCCTGCGCGTGATCCCGCGCAGATCGCCTGCCCCGTCGCCATTGTCATCCTGAAAGGAGCGGGGATAGATCTGATAGATGACCGCGTGGCGCCACCAGTCTGGGTTCTGTGCCATGGGGATTTCCTCCGAATCGCCTAGCCGAAACGTTTCGGCAAGCATTACCTAATTGGAATCCTCTTGTCCAATGCTGTATGGCGAAGGCACTGCGGAAGGGCAAACATGGCAACATTGCGTGACTTGAGCAAACATCTGGGCATTTCGGTCACGCAGGTCAGCCGAGCGCTGAACGGCTATGACGATGTCAGCGAGGCGACGAAACAGCGTGTCATGGACGCCGCCAGGGAACTTGGCTACAGCGCGAATATTTCGGCGCGGATGCTGAAATCGGGCCGCTCTGGCATTGTTGCGATGGTGGTGGATGCCGCAGCGGAACGCGATGTGCCCGATGTGCTGATGGCCGGGGTTTTCGGGCTGTCCACGAGTTTCGCGCGCCGTGACATGCAGTTGATCCTGCACGCCATGCCCGAAGGTAATGATCCGGTCGAAACCCATGCGAAACTGGCGCGCAGTGGCCTGATTGACGGTTTCATCATCGTCAATCCGCAAGCCCCGGAAGATCCGCGAATTGCGTTTCTGGACCGTGAGAATGTGCCTTTCGTCGTCCATGGGCGCGACCGGATCGCACCGGATTATCCCTATGTCGACATCGACAACCACATGGTCGGCTATACTCTGACGCGGTATCTTGTGGGACTGGGGCATCGCAGGATAGCCGTGCTCGAGGGCGTTGCGGGGGCCGCATTCAGCACGGCGCGCGTGTCAGGCCATGTTGCGGCACTTGCGGAAGCAGGTCTCAAGCCCGATGAGGCGCTTGTGCGGCAAGCCCCGATGACAGAGGTGATCGGGCGTCAGGCGATGCATCATCTGTTGTCACTTCGGGATCGGCCGACAGCAGTCGTTGCTGGAAATACCATGCTGGCCGCCGGGATTTACACGGCAATTGCAGAGCACGGGCTTCGGATTGGCCGTGACATTTCAGTTGTTGCGCATGATGACCGTTTGCCGCGCCTGTCGGCAGAGGATTTCACGCCCGCCCTGACCGTGACGGAATCTGCAATTTCGGCCTCGGCTGAGCCGCTGGTCGATTTGCTGATTGCCCGGATCACTGCGCCGCAGGCGAAGGCAGAGGCGCGCTTGTTGCCCGTGTCCTTTGTCGAGCGCGATTCTGCACAAAGGCTCTGACAGATTCTCACATTGCAAAAGAATTTGACCGAATCGCCCTTGTATGGCATCTGTCCGAAACGTTTCGGATATCTGTCTTGCATGAGGAGGAGGAAAATCATGCCCCGATCAACACAATCTGCCCGCACGGCATCTGCCCCCGTTCTGTGCCTGACGGCCCTGCTGCTCGGCAGCGCGGCGCAGGCAAATGATCTGATCTTCACGCCGGGCGAAGGTCCGTTCAGCTGGGACGCCTATGAGGCTTTTGCCGCGGCGCATGATTTCTCTGGTCAGGCCTTGCGCATCGGCGGTGCATCGACCGGCGAGGACAAGACCAAGCTCGACAACATGATCGCCTATTTCAACGCCGCGACCGGGGCCAATGCGGTTTTGTCGGGGTCCGAGAGTTTCGAGCAGGATATCGTGATCGGCTTTCAGGCCAATTCCGCCCCCGACATCGCAATGTTCCCCCAACCCGGTCTGGCGCGTGACATGGCGGCCACGGGCAATCTGGCAGCCCTGCCCGAGGGCACGGCCGATTGGTATCGCGACACCTTCGCCGCCGGGCAAAGCTGGGCGGATCTGGCCAGTTTCAACGGGCCTGACGGGACAGAGGCCGTTTATGGCATCTTCTTCGGTGTCGATGTGAAATCGCTGGTCTGGTATGTGCCAGAGAATTTTGAAGAAAACGGCTACGGCATTCCGCAGAGCATGGAAGAGCTGAAAGCCCTGACCGAAACGATCGCCGATGACGGGCTGACGCCCTGGTGCATCGGCTTCGCCTCCGGTGCGGCGACAGGCTGGCCCGGCACGGACTGGATCGAGGATCTGATGCTGCGGCTGCACCCGGTCGAGGTTTATGACGACTGGGTGAGCAATGACATGCCCTTTGACGATCCGCGCGTGATCGAGGCGTTTGAGGCCTTCGGCTGGTTCGCCCTGAATGACGCTTTCGTCGCGGGTGGCCCCTCTGGCGTGGCCTCGACCGATTTTCGTGACAGCCCCAACGGGTTGTTCAATTTCCCGCCCGACTGCCTGATGCACAAACAGGCGTCTTTCATCCCGACCTTCTTCAATGCTGGTATCTCGGTCGGCGAGGATGTCGATTTCTTCTATTTCCCGGCCTATGAAAGTCGTGATCTTGGAACCCCGATCATGGGGTCAGGCGGGCTGGTATCGGCGACCAATGAGCGCGATGTGTCGATGGGCTTTCTGGAATTCCTGAAAACCCCGTTCGCGCATGAAGTCGCAATCGCTCAGGCACAGTTCCTCACAGCACATCTGGGTGCGAATCCCGATGCCTATGCATCTGGCTCACAACGGGCATTGGGGGAAATCCTGACAGATGCCACGACCTTTCGCTTTGACGGGTCCGATCTGATGCCGGGCGAGATCGGCACCTCTGCCTTCTGGACGGGAATG
The DNA here is from genome assembly GCA_007118445.1 of Natronohydrobacter sp. Lineage (GTDB taxonomy): Bacteria > Pseudomonadota > Alphaproteobacteria > Rhodobacterales > Rhodobacteraceae > Roseinatronobacter. The sequence continues at coordinate 6,257 of SKRP01000047.1, read as the reverse complement.
GTTGATTTCGTCACCGGAACACCAGCCGAAACCGTCACCCGCAACATTCAGTCGCGCTGGAGCCAGATCAGGTAGGATTATGTGGAGTCTATTGCCGGTGCTGTCCCCCAGCGCCGGCGTTGTTCCTTTGACAGGATACGCCTTACAGGCCACAACACCGCCGCAGAGAGCCGCGCACAAGCCGATCCAAGGCCATCGCCTACCAACCCAGACCCGAAGCCCCCACAAACTCGCCTGCGGGGCAGAAACCGATCAGAAACAGAGGCCACGCCGGGGCCTGTTCTGGGGTTTTCTTTCTTTCCCGAGGGGTTGTGTTACCTGATATTGGCAAGATTGGCGGAGAGACAGGGATTCGAACCCTGGGTCCCCGTGAAGGGACAACGGTTTTCGAGACCGCCCCGTTCGACCACTCCGGCACCTCTCCGATCCGTCTGGGTCGATACTGCCTCGCTGAAACCGGCGCAAGCGAAAAATTCCCGGATGCAGAAACACGCGCGAATGTGTGTGGCAGCTTCCGATCGCTTCGATTAGACCTGATCACAGCTTCACGACAAGGCCGCGCAATGAGACCAGCACCTGACTTCCGCACATTCCTGCTGTTATGCGTTCTGACCTGCGGGGCGATCCTGCCGCGGCCGGTCCAGGCCGACGATATTATACGGGCATTCCTGCTTCCTGAGTTATTTGAAATCATGGCGTCAGAGGGTCGCGCCTCCGTGCTGGCCGACGGTGCAACACCGCTTCAGGGCAATGCGCTCGCGCGGTTCCGAAATGATGCTGAGGCGATTTATGACCCGGAACGGATGCTGGCCGAATTTGCCACTGTGCTGGAAGATGAACTTGCCCGGATGCCGGATGCCAGGGCGGATGCACTTGCCTTCGCTGCAAGCAGCCTGGGTCAGCGTATTCTGCGGCTCGAGCTTGCTGCACGCGATGCGCTGCTCGATGATGATGTCGACAGATTTGCCCGCATGGCGCTGGATGACGCGCGCAGCAGCCCGCCACAGGCCCCGGATGCCCGGCGGCTGGAACTGGTACGCGCGCGGATCGAGGCCAATGACCTTGTGGAACTCAATGTCTCGCTGGGGCTGAACACGTCTTTCGCCTATTACCGCGGCATGTTGGCAGAAAACGCAGTGCAGGGGATGACATCCGACATGTTGCTGCAACTCGTCTGGGCGCAGGAACCCGAGCTCAGAGTCGAGATCGAGGATTGGAGCGAGTCCTATTTCCTGATGGCGTATCAGCCGCTTTCCACCCCCGAGATGCAGGATTTCGTCGCCTATGTCAGCACGCCGCTGGCGCAGGATTTCAATCGCGCCCTGTTCCGCGCCTTCGACACTGTTTTTTCCGAGATTTCCTTTCAGGTCGGGCGTGCCATCGGGCGCAGACTGAATATCGAAGAACTCTGAGTCGTTCAGTCCGCCCGGCGCTCCATTTGCCCGATCAGACGGGCCAGGAAGGCAAGGCTCTGGGACAGCTGATCAATCTCAAGATACTCGTCGGGCTTGTGCGCTTGCGCGATCGATCCGGGGCCGCAGATCACTGACGGGATGCCGATGGCCTGAAACAACCCCGCTTCGGTGCCGAAGGGCACCAGCCCGGCCGCATTGGCCCCGGTCAGCCGGGCCACCAGATCGCGCGCCGGGTTCTGTGCCACGCGCTCCAGCCCGACGACCTCGGCCACGACCTCTGTGCGGATATCGGCAGCCGGGTCAATGGCGCGCATCCGGGGCAGAAGGGTGTCGACCAGCCGGGCCAGTTCAGCCTTGACGAAATCCGCATCACTGGCCTGCACGGGCCGCATTTCCCAGTCGATCCTTGCCTTGCCGGGGATCACATTATGCGCCTGCCCGCCGATCAGCGTGCCGGGGTTGATCGTGGTGTAGGGTGGATCGAAAGGGCAATCCTTCGGCGCCATGTCTTTCAGCTGCGCGCGCAGCTCGACCAGTTTCAGGATGAAACGTGCGCCATATTCCACAGCATTGACCCCCAGATCAGGCGCAGAGCCATGCCCCTCGCGCCCGGTGATCCAGGTCGTGTATTCAAAACAGCCCTTATGCCCGTCCACAAGCTGCATCATCGAAGGCTCGCCAATGATCGCCACGGCCGGGCGCAAGCCCCGCGCCGCCAGACTGGCGGTCAGGGCCTGCGCGCCGAAACAGCCGATTTCCTCGTCATAGGTAAAGGCGAAATGCACGGGCATTTTCAGATCCGCGCGGGCAAATTCCGGGGCCATGGCGACGCAGGCCGCAACAAAGCCCTTCATGTCGCAAGTGCCGCGCCCGTATAGCCGCCCGTCCCGTTCTGTCAGCGTGAAAGGGTCCGTGCTCCAGGGCTGATCGGCCACAGGCACGACATCAGTATGGCCTGACAGGATCACGCCACCTGGGGCGTCCGGGCCGATCGTTGCAAACAGGTTCAGCTTCGCGCCCGTCGCATCGGGTTCGGTCCAGACCCGTGCGCCTGCATCCTGCAAACATTGCGCCAGATACTCGGTGATCTCCCGGTTGCCGTCAGCCGAGACCGAAGGGAAGGCGACGAGATCGCCCAGCAGGCGCAGGGTTTGTGCAAGTCTGTCGGGTTGCATGACGCGCGCGCTCCTTTGCCCTGTCCAGACATGGGGCTAATGAACCAGCGTGCCTGCGTCAATCCTGCGTCTGCCCATCCTGCACCGGTTTCACCTGCAGCGGGCGCAGAGGGGCATTTGCGTCCTGCGTCAGTTGCCCCAGCAGCCATTCCGCGCGCCCCAGCAGGTCTTCGGCCGCGCTGATCTTGGCGGCGATCCGCGCAGCGTGATGGGGTTTCCTCGCCAGTTCCTCAATCAGCGCAGCATGGCGGTCGCGCAGCTTCACGATGACCTTTTGCACATCATCGGGCTTGATCTTATGCGCGCGTCCCTTGCCCAGGCGCGCGAAATAATCACCAAGTTTCTCTGCCAGCTTCTCATGTGCCATCGTGGAATCCTCTCCGATCCGGCAAGTGACAGGTTAGAGCAAAGATCACGACAGCTTCATGACAGATCAAGGGATGCATCACCATCGCCCTCCATCTCCAGAAGCCGCTCGATCTCGGCCTCGGCACGGTCAATCGGGCGGAACACCTGCTGCGCGGCCTGAACCAGATTGCGGCTGGCCTCCAGCGCGTAGCCGGAATCATTCAGCAGTGACGTCGCATGGGCGGCTGTGATCCGGCGGGTCTGTAACAACCCCTCCAGACGCCCGGCCAGCGCCTGTTGCTCTGCCTCGAGCGCGCGGCGCTCTTCCTCCAGGCTCAGCGATGACCGCGCCTCTGCGGGCAGTTGGTCCAGCCGCGCGATTTCCACCAGGATCTGCGCGATATCCAGCCGCAACTGATCATAAAGCTCTGTCACCGCGCCCTGTGGCAGGCTGGTGAAGCGCGTGACATTCTCGCGCATATGCTTGACCGCCTTGACCGCGCGCACCAGTGCCGCAGCGGCTTCGCGCAACTCATGCAGGCGCGTGCGGTCCGCGGGCGGCAGCGAGAGCGCGGCCTGATCGGCACAAAACGCCACAATCGCCGCATGCAGGCTTTTGACGCGCTCTTCATAGACGCGCTCATACTCCAGCTTGATCGGTTCGCGCGCGCGCGACACGGTCAGCGCCAGATCGCGCGAGGCCGAAAGATCCTCGATCCGCAGGTTCAGACCAGTGGCAATCAATTCCACCACATGGCGTTGCAGACGCGCGACTTCCTGCTGCAGCGCAGTCAGGATCGTGACCGGGAATGTTCCCAGATCGCCCGCAATATAGCGCGGCTGGCTGGCGCGTGGGGCGGGGGTGGGGATGCGCCGCTCCAGCCAGACCTGCAGACGCCCCCGCAGCGGCACCATCAGCCCCAGCCCCAGCAAGTTGAACAGCGTGTGAAACAGCGCCAGCCGCAGCATTGCATCATCAGGGGCGATGCCCAGCGCCCCGGCCAGCCCCTCGACCAGCATCCGCAAGGGCACGATCAGCGCCAGCGCCGTGGCCCCTGTCGCCATATTGAACACCAGATGCCCCAGCGCCAGTCGCTTGCCCTGAAAATTCGCGGTCGCCGCCCCGATCAGCGCAGTGACAGTGGTGCCGACATTCGCCCCGATGGCCACCGCAAGCGCATTGTCATAGCTGATCTGACCCGCGCCAAGGGCTGCAATCACCAGCAACATGGTCGCATGGCTGGATTGCATGACCACAGTCGCGAAAGCGCCCACAGCCGTATAGACCAGCAACCCCGCAATCCCGCCCAGTGCCAGCCGCGTCAGATCGAACCGAGCGCTGAACGCGTCGAATCCGTCCTTGATGAAGGCAATGCCCAGAAAGATCAGCCCGATCCCCACCAGCACCCGCCCTGCGCCCTTGGCCGCGTCCTGATGCTGGAACATCAGCAACACGCCCACGACCAGCAGCGGCAGCGCATAGGCGGCGATATCGACCTTCAGCCCCACGCCTGCAATCAGCCATGCGCCGGTCGTGGTGCCCAGATTGGCCCCGAATATGATGCCCAAACCCGCTTGCAGGCTGATCAACCCGGCGCTGAGGAAGGATATCGAGATCACACTGACCAGCGAGCTGGATTGCGAGACCGATGTCGCCGCGGCCCCGAAAGCGACCGCCTTGCCGAAATTGCCGGTCATCCGCGCAAGCAGACGTTCCAGCAACCCGCCGCTTAATGCCTTGAACCCGTCCTCGAGCATCAGCATGCCCAAAAGGAACAGTGCCACCCCGGCAGCAAGGCGCTGGAAATCCGTGCTCAGCGCCATCGCCACCGCAAGCAGCGCAAGGGTCAGGCCCAGTTGCAGATGAGGGATGCGGGGTTTCATTTTGCGTCTCGTTCTTGCGGGCACAATATCAGCGCCGCTGCCCGCGTCCATGGCTGATTGATGCTTGAACCCCTGCGCGGAAAGGCCAACTATGCCCTGTCATCCGAAAGGCCGCCTGCCATGCCGCATAACAACCTGAACCTGCCGACCGAACGCCCCGATGTGCTGACCCGCCCCAAGCTCGAAGGCGGCAAGCAGTTTCGCATGGCCAGCCCTTTCCAGCCCGCAGGCGACCAGCCCACCGCGATTGCGGAACTGGTCGATGGCGTTGTGTCGGGCGAGCAAAATCAGGTGCTTCTTGGTGCGACCGGTACCGGCAAGACCTACACGATGGCCAAGATCATCGAGGAAACCCAGCGCCCCGCGATCATCCTTGCGCCCAACAAGACACTGGCCGCGCAGTTATATGGCGAGTTCAAGGGCTTCTTCCCCGACAATGCGATCGAGTATTTCGTCAGCTACTACGACTATTACCAGCCCGAAGCCTATGTGCCGCGCTCGGATACCTTCATCGAGAAGGAAAGCCAGATCAACGAACAGATCGACCGGATGCGCCATTCCGCGACGCGCGCGCTTCTGGAACGTGATGATGTGATCATTGTGGCCTCGGTGTCCTGCATTTACGGTATCGGTTCGGTCGAAACCTATTCGGCGATGACGCAGGATTTCGTGACCGGCGAGTCCTACGACCAGCGGCAGGTTCTGGCCGATCTGGTGGCCCAGCAATACCGCCGCAATGACGCCGCCTTCCAGCGCGGCAGCTTCCGGGTGCGCGGCGATGTGATCGAGCTCTGGCCGGCCCATCTGGAGGACCGCGCCTGGAAGCTGTCCTTTTTCGGCAATGAGTTGGAAGGGATCACCGAATTTGACCCGCTGACCGGCGCGAAGACGGGTAAATTCGAGCAAATCCGCGTCTATGCCAACAGCCATTATGTGACCCCGCGCCCAACCATGCAGCAGGCCGTCAAGGGCATCAAATGGGAGTTGGAGCAGCGGCTTGAGCAACTGACGACCGAGGGGAAACTGCTGGAAGCGCAGCGGCTGGAACAGCGCACCAAGTTTGATCTCGAAATGCTGGAGGCGACTGGCGTGTGCAACGGGATCGAGAATTATTCCCGCTACCTGACAGGCCGCGCACCGGGCGAACCGCCGCCCACATTGTTCGAATTCATCCCCGACAACGCGATAGTCTTTGCCGATGAGAGCCATGTCTCGGTCCCCCAGATCGGCGGCATGTATCGCGGCGACTATCGGCGCAAGTTCACGCTGGCCGAACATGGGTTCCGCTTGCCGTCCTGCATGGATAACCGACCCCTGAAATTCGAGGAATGGGACGCCATGCGCCCGCAATCGGTCTTTGTCTCGGCCACGCCCGCCGGGTGGGAGTTGGAGCAAACGGGCGGCGTCTTCACTGAACAGGTGATCCGCCCCACGG
>SKRP01000135.1 GCA_007118445.1 Natronohydrobacter sp. | reverse complement strand
TTGCAAGGACTGGCTGTGCTGCGCGGCAGAGCGGCGCGTGGCCCCCATATTGGTGCGCAACACCAGCGGCACGGTCAGCTTGCCGCCCGACATGTAATGCGTCTTGGCCGCCTGGTTGCAAAGCTGGTCCATGATCAGGAAGATGAAATCCCTGAACATCAGATCGACAATGGGCCGCGCCCCGGTCATCGCCGCCCCCACCGCCATGCCCATGAAGCCCGGCTCGGAAATCGGCGTGTCGAGCACGCGGTCCGTGCCAAATTCCTCGACCAACCCCGAAAGCACCTTGAAGGGCGTGCCCGCCTCGGCCACATCCTCGCCCATCAGGAAGACCGATCCGTCGCGGCGCATTTCCTCGGCAATGGCCTCGTTCACGGCCTGCGATAGTGTAATCTCGCGCATTCTCTCGTCTCCCTCAGGCCGCGTAAACATGCATGTCAACTTCCGAGACATCCGGGTAGGCCGCCTCCAGCGCATAGGCGACGGCCGCGCTCGCATCCTTCTCAATCTCGGCATTCAGCGCGTCGAGATCCGCCTCTGTCGCGATCCCCTCGCTGACCAGATGCGCCCGGAACCGAATGATCGGGTCGCGATTGTCCTTCCACTCCTTTTCCTCGGCCTTTGAGCGGTAATATTCGCGGTTGATGTCGCCGACATGGTGGCCGTGATAGCGATAGGTCATCAGTTCCATGAAGAATGGCCCCTCGCCCTTGCGCGCCCGCGCCACCAGCTTGCGCGCCAGATCATTGACCGCCAGCACATCCTGCCCATCGACCTGATGCGCCTCGATCCCGAAGGCTTCCGCCCGCGCGGTGATCGACCCGGCGGCGATTTCCTCAGTCCTGGTATATTCCGAATAGCCGTTGTTCTCGCAGGCATAGATGACCGGCAGCTTCCAGAGCGCTGCCATGTTCATCACCTCATACATCAGCCCCTGCGCGGTCGCCCCGTCGCCGAAGAAGCACACGGTCACATCATCCGAGCCCTGCAGTTTCGCGCGCAGCGCCGAGCCGGTGGCAATCCCCATCGAGCCGCCCACAATCGCATTCGCCCCCAGATTGCCGTGGCTCTGATCGGCAATATGCATCGAGCCCCCCTTGCCCCGGCAATAGCCCTCGGCCTTGCCCAGCAACTCGCAGAACATCGCCTTGAACTCGGCCCCCTTGGCCACGCAATGCCCATGCCCCCGGTGGGTCGAGGTGATCCGGTCCGCATCCGTCAGCGCCTCGCAGATCCCAACCGCGACCGCTTCCTCGCCCGAATACATATGCGTGAGGCCCGGCATCTTCGCAGACAGGTAAAGCTGGTTGGCGTTGTCCTCAAAACTACGGATGCGCACCATCTGCGTATACATACGCAGATAATCTTCGGTATTCGACTTGGCCTTGGCCATGACAGTGTCCTCTCAGGGGGCCTGCCGCCCCCATTTCATCTTGCCAGAAATACTCCCGCCGGAGGCAACGCCCCGGCAGGGGCGTTCAGTAGCGGTTCGCAATCGGCAGTTCTTCTGCCGGGAACAGGCTGATCACCTCGCAGCCGGTTTCGGTCACGACCACCTCTTCCTCGATGCGCGCCGCCGAATAGCCATCCGCCGCAGGGCAATACGTCTCGAGCGCAAAGACCATCCCGGTCTTGATCTCCATCGGGTGGTCCAGACTGATCGCACGGCTGATGATCGGCCGCTCATGCAGCGCCAGCCCCAGCCCATGGCCGAATTGCAGGCCGAAAGCGGTTTCCTCATCGGGAAAGCCGATCTCCTGCGCTGTTGGCCAGACTTCAGCCACCTTGTCGGTCGAAACCCCCGGCTTGATCATCGCAATCGAGGCGTCGATCCATTCGCGCGCCTTCACATAGGCATCGTTCTGCGCAGGCGTCGCGCGACCGATATTGAAGGTCCGGTAGTAGCAGGTCCGGTAGCCCTGATAGCTTTGCAGGATGTCGAAGAACGCCTGATCACCAGGGCGGAAATAGCGGTCGGTGAAATTATGCGGGTGCGGGTTGCAGCGTTCGCCGGAAATCGCATTGATCGCCTCGACATCATCCGAACCCATCTCGTAGAGCATCTTGTTCGACAGCGCGACAATGTCATTCTCGCGCACGCCCGGTTTCAGCTCTTCATAGATCATGTGATAAACCCCATCGACCATCGAGGCAGCCTGGGTCAGAAGCTGGATCTCGTCCCAGTTCTTGATCTCGCGCGCGGCCAGCATGATCTGCTGACCATCAACAACATTCAGCCCTTCTTCCTTGAGCGCGTGGAACATCGCCGTTTCGGCGTAATCCACCCCCACGGGCATGTCGCCCATGCCCGCATCGCGGATCAGACCCGCGATTTCGCGCGCGTATTTCCGCATCAGCCCGAATTCGGGCGGAATAGTGCCGCGCATTCCGACGACACCGGCACGGCAATGGTCTTGCACCAGCCAATCCGAATATTTCTTGTGATGCATCGCCGCAGAGCCGAAATCCCAGACATAGGGCGCGTCATCGCCCGTCAGCAGGCAGAAGCGACACATCTTGTCGCGCTCCCACTCGCCGATCTTGGTGGCGCTGACATAGCGGATATTGTTCACATCGAACAACAGAAGCGTGCCCGCATCCGAGCCCTGCAGGGCCTGCCGCGTCCGCGCAAGCCGGTAACGGCGCAACCTGTCATGGTCGATCCGGCGCTCGAAATCGACGGATGTGTGGCCCCAGGCGGGCAACCGCCCCTCCCAGCGCCAATTGGGTTCAAGATCCTGCGGCGTCAGCAGGTTCGGCATCAAAGCTCGTGACATGAGTCACCTCCGTAGGGTGCGTGCTTGCACGCACAGCGTGTGAAATGGGATCGAAGAACGAGAGATCGTGGCGCTATTGCATGATCATGCCGCCATCGATCATGATGAGCTGGCCAGTCATGTAATCGCTGTCATCCGAGCACAGGAAAGCAGCCGTGCCCTGCACATCCTCGGGAAAACTGTAGCGCTTCATCGTGATCATGGTCTTGGCCAGATGATCCATCGACTCGCCTTCTTCCTTGAACATGCCGATCTTGACCAGATCCTTGTCCAGCTGCTCCCAGAGTTCCGTGCGCACGACCCCCGGTCCATAGCCATTGACCGTGATATTGTGCTCCCAAAGCGCCTTTGCGCCGCCGATGATCATCGCCAGCACGGCATATTTCGAACAGGAATAGGGGATGACATCGAGAAACGCCGTGCGCGACACGATCGAACCCACCGGAATGATCTTGTAAGGGTGATCCTCCATCGGTCCCTGCGCGATCATCTGCCGCGCGGCTTCCTGCATTCCCAGCAGCACGCCCTTGGCATTGATATCCATGATCATGTCCCAGTTATCCTCATCGATATCCATGAACATGCGCGGCTTGTTCACGCCCGCATTCAACAGCGCGACATTGATCGATCCGAATGCCTCGACGCAGGCCGCCACGGCGGCCGCATTCTCGGCGCGTGACGTGACATTCAGCTCGACCGCGATGGCTTTGCCATGACCGGCGGCGTTGATCTCGTCCGCGACTTGCCCGACACCGTCCGAATTGACGTCGCCAAGGCAGACATTCGCCCCCTGCGCCGCGAAATGGCGCGCATTCTGCGCCCCCATCCCCTGCGCGGCCCCGGTGATCAGGATATTCTTGCCCTTCAGGCGTGTGGTGTCCATGGCGTCCTCCTTCGCACATTGATTATTCAAGGGCGCTTTCTGCCCGTAACTGGGCGCGCCTGAGCGCATCGCGCGGGCTTTGAACCCCACGGAGCATGTCGTGAATTTCCTGCCCGCATATCTCGAAAATCTCGGTGATTTGCGGGATCGGCGGGCGTGGCCAGTATTGCAGTTCGTCGCGCAGGGACATGCTGTCCACTGCCTCGAAAACCGGCGAGATGCGGCGCACTTCCGGATCGGCACCGACCGAATATCGCGGCGCAGTGCGGCTGCCATTAAGCACATAGAGCTTCTGCGCCTCGGGCGAGGTAAAGGCCACCAGCGCTTCCGCTGCCGCCGCGCGCCGCTCGGGGGCGAGATTTGCCGGAATACCCAGAACATATCCTCCGACCGGCGCGAGAGGGCGCCCCTTCGGCCCTGCCGGATGCGGCAGGTAGCCGGTCGTTTCATGGGCAGGAGAAGCCGGATCGCGCTCGAAATAGGGCGCGAGCAGCGTGTAGCCATAGGCCATCGCGATCTTGCCCGCAGCATAGGGGCGAACGCGCTCATACCAGGACATCGACAGGATATCGGGCGGGGAATAGTCAAGCAATTCCAGCAGATAGTCGCATGCATCGCGCGCCAGCGGTGTGTCGATAGTCACCACGATATCACTGCGCCCTGCCGTATCGGCATTGAAACCGCCTGCAATAGGGTCAAGGTTCAGGATCGGCTGACCGAAATCGGCGCATGTCATCAGGAACTGATGCCCCAGCGCCGTTCCGCGCGCCGCATTCCAGGCAATCCCGTAACGCCCGCGCTGCGGCGCGTGGAAATGCCGCGCGGCAGTGATCAGCTTGTCAGTTGTCACTGGTGGTTCCAGCCCGGCTTCGGCGAACAGATCCTTGCGATAGAACAGCAGTTCCGGCGTCGTCTGCCCTGGCACACCATAGGCCCGACCGCCCCAATGCGCGGCCATCCAGCCTGCTGTGTGGAAATCCGGCGGGTCGAGCCGGGCGAGGTCGATGCATTCATCCAGCGGCAGCAACACGCCTTTTTCAGCGAATTCCCCGATCCAGGGCAGGTCAACCGCGATGATGTCATATTTGCTGAAACGGCGTTCGGCATTGCGCAGCGCTTCGTTGCGCAGCCGGTCGATGGAAAAGGCGCGCTGGCTGATATTGGTGCCGATGATCTGCTCGAACTGCCGCTTGAGATTATCCATGACCATGAAGGTCGGATCGCCATGCACCAGCACCCGCACGCCACCGCCGACCTGCAGCGGCTCTGGCAAGACTTGCGGCGGGGCGATGGACTGGCTCGCGGGCAGATAGGAGGCACCGTAGTAATAGTCGCCTTCGGTCTGTGTCGTGCCCCCGGTCGTTTCGGCACTCAGGCGCATGATCCGATCCGCGAACTGGCGCCAGTTGGCCATGAGCCGCTCTGTGGGATGCAGCGAAAAGGACCGGCCTGACCGTGTCCTGACGCGTTGCTCGATCAGACCGGATTGCAACATGCGCTGCAGCTTGCGCCGCCCGGTAGCATAGGGCACCCCGGATGCAGCGACCAGCATCGTTGCGGTGACGACCTTGCCGCTCAGATGTGCGCGCAAAAGCGCGATTGTCATGTTGAGATACGGGTTGGGCTCGGCGATTTCCATCGCCATCTCCAGTTCGAGCCCGACCGCTTCCAGAAATGCCAGCGCGGCCGGCAAGGCCGCGCTCTCCCCACTTGCGGCGGGAAGCGCGCGAATCGGAACCCGCGAAGAATGTCCTTTCTGGATATCCGACATTTGCACGACAAGTGCCTCTTTCGCATCTTCGGGCATCCCTGCCCCATCACGCGCCTTGACCATCACTGCGCCCTCCCAACATGTTCAAATCCGACAAGCGATCATATGACCAGTATGTTCACCGTGACCATCCTGATATCCATTCTGAACATATCTGCAGTATTGTTGTCGGTCAGACTCGGCGAAGGTTCTGTTACTGTATCCTGAGCCTTTCGGGACGCTGGAAAGCCTCCGGGGGCAAGGCAAGTCAGATGAATCCAATGGGAGGACTAAAATGCGCAAATCCATCAGACTTCTGATGACCAGCTGCGGCGCGCTCGCTCTTGCCGGCGCGGCCTCGGCCGATACGATCCGCATCGGGATCACACAGAACAATGTCGGAATCGACAGCTATCAGACGACCTACGAGCGCGCCTTCATCGAGGCCGCCGAAGCGAATCCCGATGTCGAGGTGATCGTGCTCGACGCGGGCGGGGATGTCGCCCGCCAGATCAGCCAGATGCAGGACCTGATCCAGCAGAATGTCGATGCGATCATCATCTGGCCGACCGACGGCCAGGCCGTTGTGCCCGCTGTGCGCAATGCACATCGCGAAGGAATCCCGGTCATCGTGACCAATTCGAACATTGCCGAGGCGGGCATGGATTTCATCGCTGCCTTCTCGGGGCCGAACAACATCCAGCAGGGCATTTACTCGGCGGAAATGATGTGTGACGCGTTGGACGGTGAGGGGCAGATCGTCCAGATTACCGGGATGCCGGGTTACACCACGGCGATTGAACGGCAGCAGGGCTTCGATGATCGCCTCGCGGAACTGTGCCCCGGTGTCACGCAGCTCGACATCCAGCCCGGTGACTGGAACCGCGAGCGCGCACAGCGCACGATGGAAACCTTCCTGACCCGCTTCGACGACATCGACGGGGTGTATTCGGGCGATGACAATATGGGTGTCGGCGCGCTGAATGCAGCCATTGCGGCAGACCGGGCCGAGGGGATGGTGTTCATCGGTGCAACCAACTTTGCTGTTGGTTATGATGCGATGGCGCGCGGGGAATACTGGGGCTCGGTCTATCAGTCCCCGGTGGATGATGCGCGCGCAGCACTGCAGACCGCGCTGGATGTGCTGGCAGGCGAGGACGTGCCGAAGCTGAACTATTTCGACACGCCCAAGATCACCCGGGACAATATGGACGAGTTCGACCGCCCGGTATTCTGATCCGCAGCTTTGTCAGGGCGGGCATATCCCGCCCTGATCCTTATGATACGCCAATTGTATCCGGGTCCGTGCCGAGGAGGGCACGGTCCATGTCTTTCCGGGAGGAACAATATGCTGTTAACCCGCCTCAAGGCCGGGGGGCCTGCGATTGCCAAGCAGGGCATACTCGTGGCTTTTATCGTTTTCATGATCGCGTTTTCGCTGATGTCCGACCGGTTTCTGTCGGCTGACAACATCATGTCGGTCTTCCGGCAGTCGGCCATCATCGGCGTGATGGCGATCGGGGTGACGATTGTCGTGATCGGCGGCAATCTGGACCTTTCGGTTGGTTCGATGCTGTCCTTCGCGACGGTGCTGGTGGTCGATCTGCACGACAAGATCGGCCCGGAGCTTGCAATCCCCGTCATGGTCATGGCAACGCTTTGCCTCGGGGCGATCAACGGGTTTCTGATCGGGATATTACGGCTCAATTCGCTGATCGTGACGCTGGGGATGCTCTCGGCCATTCAAGGTCTGGTGCTGATCTACAGCGGCGGCCAGAATGTCGATATCGTGGATCAAAGCGGCACATGGTTCGCAATCTTCGGGCGCGGCGCGATGTTCGGGATTGCCACGCCAATCATCATCTTCGGCACGCTGGCGCTGATCTTCCATATCATCATGACCACAATGCCCTTCGGTCGACGAGTCCATGCTGTGGGCGGCAATCCGACGGCCTCGGTGTTTTCGGGCATTCCGCGCTCGCATGTCGTCTTCATGACCTATCTGATCTCGGCGCTCTGCGTGGCGATTGCTGCGATCATTCTCGGCAGCCGCGTGATGGGATCGCAGAACAATGTGGGTCAAGGCTATGAACTGCAGGTCCTGGCCGCTGTCATTCTGGGCGGCACATCGCTGCTGGGCGGGTCGGGCAGTATCCTGCGCACTGTGCTGGGCGTGCTGATGCTGGCCTTCATCCAGAATGGCCTGATCCTGATGGGTCAGCCCTATTACACGCAACGGCTGGTCACATGGGCCGTCATCATCGTCGCGGTCTGGCTGGATGTGGCAGCCAAGCGCGGTCGCCTGTTCTCGCCCATAGCATGAGGTTTGCCATGCAATTATTTTCTGAAAACCCGCTCTTGCGCTGGCTGATGCGCAATCCGATCTGGGGCTTCGTGCTGATCATCTTCATCTTCTTCAGCCTGTCCGCAGATAACTTCTTCAACGAGCGCAACCTGATGAATATCGTGGTGCAGACCTCGACCATCGGGCTGATCGCGCTGGGCATGACGCTGGTGATGATCAACGGCAATATCGACCTGTCGGTAGGCGCAACGCTGGCGCTGGCCGCAGCCTTCGCAGTCGATGTGCAAAGCTGGGCTGCCTTTGCCACATGGGGCAACTGGCAGATCCTGCCTGCGGTCTGCATCGCCCTTCTGGTCGGCATATTGATGGGGGCGATCAACGGCTTCATTGTCTGGAAAACAGGGGTCGATGCTTTCATCGTCACCCTGGGGGCGATGCTGGGCATTCGCGGTCTGGTCTTTGTCTACACGGGCGAGCAGTCCTTCTATGCGATGAATTTCGCCTATTCCGATTTCAGCTTCATGACCATCGGGCCCTTTCCGGTGCTGGCCGTGATCTTCGTGATTGCTGTGCTGGCCGTCCACTGGCTGCTTTCGCGCACAGTGCATGGTCGCAACACCTATGCGGTGGGTGGCAATCGCGAGGCTGCAGTGAATGCAGGTATCCGGGTCGGGCCGCATATGATGGTCAATTTCATGCTGATCGGCTTTCTGGCTGCGCTTTCGGGCGTGCTGCTCTCAACGCAGATGGGGGCCGCAACGCCCAATCTGGGGCGCGACTATGAGCTTTGGGTAATTACAGCCGTGGTGCTGGGCGGCACCAAGCTGACCGGGGGCAAGGGCGATATCATCGGCACGCTGGGCGGGGTTCTGGCGATTGGCATCCTGCGCAACGGGATGAACCTGATGCAGGTGCCCGCCTTCTATGTCTATGTCATCCTTGGCAGCATCCTGATCGCCGTTCTGTTCCTTGATAAACGCTTCAACCGCGCCGAAAACGGAGGGCTGCGCCTATGAACACTGCACATGAACCCGCGCTGCGCCTGCAGGGCATTGTCAAGACATTCCCCGGCGTGCGCGCGCTTGATGGTGTGGATTTCGATGTCATGCCCGGCGAGGTCCATGCTCTTCTTGGCGAGAACGGGGCCGGCAAATCCACGCTGATGAAAGTGCTTGCCGGCATGTATCAGCCCGATGAGGGCCAGATCATCATCTCGGGCCAAGCTGTGCGCATGAGCAACCCGATCGAGGCCAAGGCGCAGGGCGTGGTCCTGATCCATCAGGAGCTCAGCCTTGTGCCGGAAATGTCGGCGGCCGAGAATATCTATCTGGGGGAATTGCCGCGGAAATCCCTGGGGCGGGTGGACTGGAAAACGCTTGAGGAGCGCTCGAATGCCATCCTCAAGCGCCTGAAATGCAGCTTCCGGGCCGAAGTGACAGTCGCGCATCTGTCCATTGCGAACCAGCAGATGGTCGAGATTGCCCGTGCTCTGACCGTGGATGCGCGCGTCGTGGTGTTTGACGAACCGACCGCGTCTCTGACCGATGCCGAGAAGGTCGTGCTGTTCGATATCATCAATGATCTGAAGGCGCAGGGCGTGGGCATTGTCTATATCTCGCACCGCATGGATGAGATTTTCACCCTGTCCGACCGCATCACGGTGCTGCGTGACGGGGCCTATCGCGGGACGCTGACCACCGCCAAGACAGATGAGGATGAAGTCACAAGGCTGATGATCGGGCGCAGCCTGGATCTGTCACGCAACGAGGCCCCGCCGAAATTCGGCGATACCATGCTCGAGGTGCGCAATCTCGCCTGTGATGGGCTGTTCGAGGATGTCAGTTTCTCGGTGCGCACCGGCGAGATCGTGGGATTCTACGGGCTTGTCGGCGCAGGCCGGACCGAGATTGCCGAAACGCTGTTCGGTCTGCGCACGCCGACAGCGGGCGAGATATACGTGGCCGGCGAGCAGGTCACTATCACCTCGCCGCGCGATGCGATTGCGCTGGGCGTGTCGCTGGTGCCCGAGAACCGCAAGGAACAGGGGCTGGTGCTGCAGATGAATTGCCGCGACAACATGACCTTGCCGCAGGTGCAGGATCTGACCGCCGGGCCGTTTGTCGCCAAAGGGGCCGAGCTGGCAATTTTCGACCAGTATCGCGACAAGCTGGCGATCAAGACCCCAAGCTGGCGGCAATCTGCGGCGGTGCTTTCGGGCGGCAATCAGCAGAAGATCGTGATCGGTAAATGGCTGTCCATGCAGCCGCGCGTGTTGATCGTTGATGAGCCGACGCGCGGCATTGATGTCGGCTCGAAATCCGAAATCCACCAACTGCTGCGCGAACTGGCAGCGCAGGGCTATGCAGTGATCGTGATCAGCTCGGAAATGCCCGAGGTGCTGCGCGTCTCGGATCGGATCGTGGCCATGTATCACGGGCGGATCATGCGCGAGTTCACCATTGATGACGTGACCGAGGATTCCCTGGTGCAGGCGATTTCCGGCATTGGCCCCGAAGTGGCAGCCTGATCCCGACCTGTCCCGCCGGGTCGGCGCAGGGCTGTCGCACTGGTGCCAGGGGGCGATCAGACATGATCCCGGGGGGGGATTTCAACCCCGGATGCGCATGCCCCGGGGATCACAGGCGCTGCCCCGCCTTGCCGCCGGGCAGGTCACTGCGCGCGATGATGCGTCATGCCGCGCGCATCCCCGGCAGATCATTGCGCTCTGGCATGGTGCTGGTCCTGTCGCAGCCCCAATATCTCGCGCGCTTCGGCGCAGCGCGCCACGGGGCGTTCGTATTTCTCGCAAAGCGCGACGACACGGCGCACCAGCGCAGCATTTGACGGTGCAAGCCGTGCTTTGTCGAGACGGACATTATCTTCCAGTCCTGTCCGGGCATGCCCACCCGCCGCCACGGACCATTCATTCACCACGATCTGATGCGCCGCGATCCCCGCCGCGCACCAGGGTGCATCGGGTCCGAACAGCCGATGCACCATGCGAATGTAGAAGTCGAACACCTCGCGATCCACCGGCATGGCATTCTTCACCCCCATGACGAACTGGACATACGGCGTGCCGTCAATCTGCCCGTTGCGCGCCATTTCAGCGGCCTTGAAGATATGGCTGAGGTCAAACGCCTCGATCTCGGGCTTCACATCATGGCGCTGCATCTCTGCGGCCAGCCAGTCCACCAGATCAGGCGGATTTTCATAGACGCGCGTCGGGAAATTGTTGGACCCGGTGGCCAGCGAGGCCATGTCCGGTCGCAAGGGCAGCATCCCGCCGCGTTCCTGCCCGGCCCCGGACCGCCCGCCGGTCGAGAACTGGATGATCATCCCGGGGCAATGCTTGCGGACCCCTTCCTGCAGGCGCGCGAATATTTCGGGGTCACTGGTCGGGGTCTGATCCGGGTTGCGGACATGTGCGTGAACGATACTGGCCCCGGCCTCATAGGCTTCATGGGTCGATGCGATCTGCTCTTCGACCGAAATGGGCAGGGCCGGGTTGTTTTCCTTGCGCGGCACCGATCCGGTGATCGCGACACAGATGATACAGGGCGTTTGCGGGGTCATTCTTCCTGCCTTTCCTGCCAGAGTTCAGCTTGTCCCAAAGGGCCATAATACGATCACTCTGGCAAGAAACAGCTACCAGCGCAGCTTCCAGAGGCACAGGCCCTGCGACCGCAGATAAAACTCTTGTGAGCACTCGGATAAATATGCCACTCTGTCGCAAACGCGGCAGGCATAAGTCGCAAATGACAGGGATGTAAACATGCCAAGATCAGATTTCTGGTCGGGCCTTGCTGTAGCCGCTTTCGGGCTGCTGGCCTTGTTCTGGATGATACCCAATTACGCGGGCAGCAACCCGTTCGCGCAGATGCCGCCAGGGCTGGTGCCGAGTATCGGGGCCTGGGCCATGGTGATCTGTGGTGTCATCATTGCGGCCAAGGGTCTGATCCAGATGTTGCGCGAGGGGGCGATGCCGCTCAGCGCTGACCTGCATTGGGACGCTGTCGGCTGGGCTGCATGGCCCTTCGCCTATGTGGCAGTCGCGATCTGGTTCATGTCCTTCATCAAGCTCACATGGTTCGGCGCGTTCCTGATCGGCGGGATGCTGTTTTTGCTGGGCGAGCGGCGCTGGTGGATGATCCTGGGATGTTCTGTCGTGCCGGTCGTGCTGCTTTATATTCTTTCGGTTTACTTGATGCGTGTCGGGGTGGTGTGATGGATTTTTCTGCGGTCGGGGCCGCGGCCTCTGAAGCGCTGACGCTGGCCTCTTTCATCGGCATCGGGGGCGGGGTGCTGCTGGGCTATATTGTGGGGGTTATTCCCGGTCTGTCGCGCTCGGTGGCGATTTCCATCGCGATCCCGATGACATTCTACATGTCGCCTTTTATCGCGATTTCCTTCCTGATCGGCCTGTCCAAGGGCACAGCAGCTGGCAGTGCCGTGTCGGCCATCCTGCTCAATGCGCCCGGCGAGGCGTCTTCTGCCGCCACCGCACTTGACGGATATCCGCTGGCCAAACAGGGCAAGCCCAAGACCGCATTGCAGATCGGGCTGATCGCCTCGGTCATGGGTGATATTCTGGCGACAATCATCCTGATTTTCGTGGCCATCCCTTTCGCCCGCGTGGCGCTGATGTTCGGCCCCTATGAGATGGCGGCCATTCTGGCCTTCGCGCTGGTGTTCATCGCGGGCCTGTCGGGCGGCAATATCTTCAAGGGGCTGGCCGCCGGGGGGCTGGGGATTTTTCTGGGCACGATCGGGCTGGACAACCAGACCGGCCTGCCGCGCCTGACCTTCGGCTACACGGAACTGATGGACGGGATGCCGCTGATCGCAGTTGCCATCGGCACGCTCGCGCTGTCCGAGATGTTCGTGCAATCCGAGAAACTGCGCTATGACCGCGAGAATATGTCGGTCGCGCTGAAAAAGGATGCCGATGACCGCATCACCATGCCGATCTTCAAGCGCATTCTGCCGACGATCCTGCGCGGCACCGGGGTCGGCACCTTTGTCGGCGCGCTGCCGGGGCTGGGGCCGTCAGTCGGGTCGTTCATGTCCTATGGCATGGCGCAGAAAGCCGCGAAAGAGCCAGAGAAATTCGGCAAGGGCGAGCCCAAAGGCATCGCGGCCTCGGAATCGGCGGATAACGCGGTCATCCCGGCGGCCCTGATCCCGCTGTTCGGGCTGGGGATTCCAGGCAATGTGTCGGCGGCGCTGCTGATCGGCGCTTTCGCCATTCACGGCATCACTGTCGGCCCGCTTTTGCTGCGCGACAATCCCGAACTGCTCTATTCGATCTTCGCCGGCATGATCCTCGCGTCGCTGATCATGCTGGTGCTGGGTTGGTATGGGCTGATGTTCTTTGCCCAGATCACCCGCGTGCCGCCGCATGTTGTGATCCCGATCGTGATCTTCTTCTGCCTCGCAGGGATGATGCTGCAGGGCTATGGCACATTCGGCCTGATCATCCTGATGGCTTTCGCGCTCCTGGGCTATCTGATGAAGAAATACGACTACAGTTTTGTCACCTTTCTGGTGGCCTTCATCATCACCCCGATGCTCGAATTGAACCTGCGCCAGTCGATCATCCTGTCGCGCGGCAACTGGGAAATTCTGCTGAATCGTCCCATAGCGATGTTCTTCATCGCCTGCACGGTAATTGCGCTGGTCGCGCTGATCATCCGCACTTTCAAGAAGGAACAGGCTGTGGCGAATGCCCCGGCTGACTGACTGCAACCCAGAGGAGACCCCATGAAGAAACTGACCCTTGCCAGCACCGCGCTCTGCGCTCTGATCGCAGCCCCGGCGCTTGCTGAGGAGTGGCGCCCGACGCAACCGATGACCATGGTGATCGGCTTTGCCCCGGGCGGGTCCACTGACATCCAGGGCCGCGTTCTGGCCCGCACGCTCGAGGAATATTTCGGCCAGCCGGTCAATGTCGTGAACCAGCCCGGCGGCGGCGGGGCCGTGGCGCTGACGCGGTTCCTGAACGCAGAGCCTGATGGCCATACGTTCATGTTCGGCGTGCAGCTTGGCCTGACTTTCTCGCCCATCGTGACCGAAGTCGCCTATGAAATCGACGATTTCCGCTATGCCGGCACGCTGGTCGGCGGGCAATTCGGCGTGGTGGCCGCCGGAGATGCGCCCTATCAGACCTTTGAAGAGCTGATCGCTTACGGCAAAGAAAACCCGATGACCTATGCCCAGCAACTGCCGATGGATGAGGCGATCATGCGCATCATCGCCGAGCAGGAAGGCATCGATCTGGCCATTGTGCCCACAGGCGGCGGCGGCGGCATGGCCCCGCTGCTTCTGGGCGGCGAGGTCGATTATGCCTTCTCGGGCGGCACGCATGCGCAATACACGCCCACGGGCGAGATGAATGTGCTGGCGTTTCTGACCGCCGAGCGCTCACCCTTCTACCCGGATGTGCCGACGCTGGAAGAGCTGGGCTACCCCTATGCAATCGACGATTTCCGCTCTTTCTTCCTGCCCGGTGACACCCCGGACGAGATTGTCGAGGCCTTCGAGAATGCCGCGCGTTTCGCAGTCGAGCATGAGCCTTTTGTCGAAACCACAGTCGAGAACACTCTGCACCCTATCGTCTTCATGGATGCAGAGGAAACCGAAGCCACTATCCGCAGCATTCGCGAGGCGAATGAAGCACTGATGGCGCAATGAAGACGCAACGACAGGAGAGACAGATGAAAAAGACACTTGCCGCTATTCTTGGCGCAACCCTGCTGAGCGCGCCCATGGCCATGGCGGATGACTGGCCCACGCGCCCGCTGACCATGGTCATCGGCTTCAATCCGGGCGGTTCGACCGATATTCAAGGCCGCGTTCTGGCCAATGTCATGGAAGAATTCCTTGGTCAGCCGGTCAATGTGGTCAACCAGCCCGGTGGCGGTTCGGCGGTCGCGTTCACACGCCTCTCCAATGCGGAACCCGATGGCCATACCTTTCTGTTCGGCGGCACCACTGCGCTGACCTTCACGCCGATCATCACCAATGTCGAATACGAGATTGACGATTTCGAATATCTGGCGGCGCTGGCAATTGCGCAGAACGCTATCGTGACCTCTGCCGAGCAACCCTTCCAGACCTTTGACGAAATCATCGCGCATGGCAAGGAAAACCCGATGACCTACGCCCAGCAAACCGCGCTGGACGAAGCGATCATTCGTGCCATTGCTGCAGAGGAGGGCCTTGATCTGGCCATCGTTCCGACAGGTGGCGGCGCGGGCATGGCACCGCTGGTCCTGGGCAGAGAGGTGGATTTCGCCTATTCGGGCGGCACACATGCGCAATACACGCCGACCGGCGAGATGGTCATCGCGGCCTTCATGTCAGCCGAGCGCAGCCCTTTCTACCCGGATGCGCCGACGCTGATCGAGCTTGGCTATGATTACGCGATCGAGGATTATCGCACGATCATCGTGCCTCAGGGTGTGCCGGAAGACGTCAAGGCGCGGCTGATGGAAGCGGCGGAATTTGCCAGCACGGCGGAAGCCTTTGTGGAAATCACCGAAGGCAACACATTCTTCCCTGCAGTCTATATCGGTCAGGACGAGATGGAGGCCAATGTCCGCCGCATTCGCGAAGCGAATGAAGCAGTGATGGCGGACTGATCTGACTTTCCTGAACCCCGCCGACAGTGATTTTCTGTCGGCGGGCCAATGACCTGTGATACCCGGCAGGACAGTATCAGGCTTCCCGGAGCCAGCGCGGGGACGTAAATCCAGGCCTTCGGGCGGGTGCCGGTTACCGCTCAGGGTCCGGGTCGCTGCAATCAAGCTGTTGCGCAGATGGGCATTCCGGGCCGTTTCCCCGATGATTTTGGCCGGATATGGGAATAGCGCCCCTTGGATAAAGGGTGTCCTGCCGGACGCCTGCGCCGCCAGACGTAAACCGCCCCTCTGCGCATGGTGTGGTTCAGCCGTGCCATGGTTCAGGTCGGAGGGCGCGAAAAGCCTGTCGCGGATCGGGGCGGGTCAGGGGGCGATTTCAGGCCCTGTGATGCACCGATGTGAAGCAGTCCTGTGTCGCAGTTGCCCCGGAAACAGGGGGTCATTGTGAATCAGGCCACATCCCGCTTTGTATATCAGAAACTTAGGAAAGACTGGCTGGGGTGGTAGGATTCGAACCTACGGTACACGGTACCAAAAACCGCTGCCTTACCACTTGGCTACACCCCAACTGTGCGCGCGTGTTTATCCAAGGGCCGGGATGGCTGCAAGCCCATTCTTGCAGCATTGGCAAAGGAAATTGACCTGCCGCGCATCGCGCGGCAGGTCACCTGAGCTGCGTTCAGTCCTTGCGGGCCGAACAGGTGTTGACCCCGATAAGCGTATAGGCCGGGCAACTTTGCATCAGCCCGGTCGCCAGAGGCAGGATCCCGATCAGATACAGCCAGCGCAGGCTGGCCTCGGCGTTCAGGAAAAAACCCGCGAGCAAGGCCAGCCCCACAACAATCCGCAGGATACGATCAATCCCGCCCACATTCTTTGCCAACATGATCCATATTCCTCTATTGCCATGTTCGCTGATCATAACATCATTTCCAGTCAGATGCCTGTGACAAGGTGACTGACCCGAAATGCGCGGCAGGCAAGATCCAGGCACGCCTGTCACATGCGACCGCGCGCGGCAAATCGGGGCAGGAGCGCCGAGAAATCGCGGCCCGTGCCATCCTCGCTCTCGACGAATTGCGTGTAAAGCTCGGTTGCACGCGCGCCCATCGGGGTGTCTGCATCGACCGCTTCGGCCGCCTGTTGCGACAGGCGCAGGTCCTTGAGCATCAATTCGGCGGCAAACCCGGGCGTGTAGTCATTATCGGCAGGGCTTTGCGGGCCGATCCCCGGGGCGGGGCAATAGGCATTCATAGACCAGCTATAACCCGAAGAAGTCGAGACCACATCGAACATCCGCGCCCGGTCCAGCCCCAGCTTGTCAGCCAGCGCGAAAGCTTCGCAGGTGACCGCCATGGTGGCGCCCAGAATCATGTTGTTGCAGATCTTCGCGGCCTGCCCTGCCCCCGCTGCGCCGCAATGAACGGCCTTCTGCCCCATGATATCGAAGAGCGGCTGGACAGTTGCGAAAGCTGTATCAGAGCCGCCCACCATGAAGGTCAATGTGCCTGCAGTCGCGCCGCCGACCCCCCCTGAAACCGGCGCATCCAGCGCCCCAAGCCCGGCCACCTGCGCCTGTTCGGCGACCGCGCGGGCGCTTTCCACATCGACCGTCGAACAGTCGCAGAGCACCGCGCCTGCGGTCATCGCAGGGATCACCTCGGCACCGACGGCGCGCAGGATCGCACCATTGGGCAACATGGTGATCACGACCTCGGCCCCTGTCGCAGCTTCGGCAGCGGTCGCGGCCTTGGTCACTCCGTCGGGACAAGGCGCGACCAGATCGAAGCCTGACACCTGATGGCCTGCGCGGGCCAGATTGGCAGCCATGGGCCCACCCATATTGCCAAGTCCGATGAATGCGATGTTCATGTGATCTCCTCCAAGCCGTCAAAACTCAACTCATCTGCGCCCAGCGTCGCCAGAATGGCATCGACCTCGGCCTGCGCCACAGCCTCTGGCCCCTCATGCTGCCAA
Organism: Natronohydrobacter sp.; assembly: GCA_007118445.1. GTDB lineage: Bacteria > Pseudomonadota > Alphaproteobacteria > Rhodobacterales > Rhodobacteraceae > Roseinatronobacter. The sequence goes on along the minus strand of SKRP01000135.1, from coordinate 10,096 downwards.
CGCGGGGATTTGTCCTTGTCGATGATCGCCGCGCGGATGCCTTCCAGAAAATCGCCATGTTCCAGCGAGCGCCATGTGCCCCGGAATTCCTGCGCCAGCGCTTGGCGGATCGTGCTGCCGCGCCCCAAACGGCGCAGCATTTCCAGCGTGCAGGCCATGGCCAGCGGTGAATTGCGCTGCAGGCTTGCCAGGGCCTTCTGGGCGAGAGGGTCATCATTTCCGGCCAGCTTGGCCACGATCGCCGCCACACTGTCTCGTCCGAACGCACCATCGATGAGCGCAGCCGAGTCGACAAGCCGACCCTCTGGCGGGGTTTCCCCGGTCAAGTCCGCGACCTCGCCCGAGGTAACAAGCGCTTCTTTGGCGCTGTCCCACTCGGCCTCTGGCAGGAACAGATCGGCAAAGCCCGCATGGAGCGCATCCCCCGCCCCCATCCGCGCGCCGGTCAGCCCCAGATAGGCCCCAAGCTGGCCCGGTGCACGGGCCAGCAGATGCGTGCCGCCCACATCCGGCACCAGCCCGATGCCGCATTCCGGCATGGCGATCTGGCTGGCCGCGCCCACGATCCGATGGCTGGCATGACAACCCAGTCCGACGCCCCCGCCCATCACGAAGCCTTGCAAAAAACTGACCACAGGCTTGGGATATTCAGCGATGCGCGCATTCATACGATATTCGTCGCGCCAGAAGCTGCGGGCCAACGCGTAATCGCCTTCGATCCCGGTGGTGTAAATCGCGGCGATATCACCGCCTGCGCAAAACGCTTTCTCACCTTCAGCGTCGATCATGACCAGTGCCACGCGATCATCGCGCGCCCAGTCGATCAGCGCCGCGTCAATCGCAAGGCACATCTCATAGCTAAGCGCATTCAACGCCTTGGGCCGGGTCAGCGTGATCCGGCCTGCGCGCCCCTCGATGCGGATATGCACATCCCCCATCAGCGGGCCGCCAGCATTTGCCGCGCGACGATCAGGCGCATGATTTCATTGGTACCCTCGAGGATCTGATGCACACGCAGATCGCGCACCAACTTTTCGACCCCGTAATCGGCCAGATAGCCATAGCCGCCATGCAGTTGCAGGCATTGATCGGCGACGCGGCTGCCGGCTTCGGTCACGAATTTCTTGGCCATGGCGCAGAATTTGGTCGCATCGGGCGCGCCCTGATCGAGCTTCCACGCGGCCTGGCGCAGAAAAACCCGCGCGGCCTGCAATTCGATTTCCATCTCGGCCAGCCGGAATTGCAGCGCCTGAAACTGGTCGAGGCTCTGCCCGAACGCCTTGCGCTCGCCCATATAGGCCAGCGTTGCATCAAGCGCGGCCTGCGCACCCCCCAGACTACAGGCCGCAATATTCAACCGCCCCCCATCCAGCCCGGCCATGGCGTAGCGGAACCCTGCGCCCTCTTCGCCCAAAAGCGCCCCGGCCCCGACACGGCAATCATCGAACTGCACTTGCCGCGTGGGTTGCGAGCGCCAGCCCATCTTGTCCTCCAGCCCGCCGAAGCTGAGCCCCTGCGCGCCATCCATCACCACCAGCGCGGAAATCCCCTTGGGACCAGCATCGCCGGTGCGGGCCATGACGATATAGCCATCCGAATAGCCACCGCCCGAAATGAACGCCTTGGTGCCGTTCAGGACATAGCCCGCATTGTCGCGCGCGGCGCGGGTTTTCAGCGCTGCGGCGTCCGACCCCGACCCCGGCTCGGTCAGGCAATAGGACATGAAACACTCAAGCGAGACCACACGCGGCAGCAACTCGGCGCGCATCTGATCAGAGCCGAATTTGTCGATCATCGCCGCGCACATGTTGTGGATCGACAGAAACGCCGCAACCGAAGGGCAGGCCATCGACAGCGCCTCGAAAATCAGCGTGGCATCCAGCCTGCTCAGCCCCGCGCCGCCCGAGTCTTCGCGCACGTAAAGCCCGCCGAAGCCCAGCTCGGCAAATTTCGACCACAGCTCTTTCGGGATTGTGCCCTCGGTTTCCCAATCCCGCGCGTGGGGTGCGATCTGCTCAGCCCCGAAATCGCGCGCCATTTCGAAAATGGCCTGCGATTCTTCGGTCAATGCGAAATCCATCCGCTTCTCCTGTCCTGTTGCGCGCCCTCGCTAAAGCGCAAGTGTTGCAGCATTTTTGCAATGGCCCTGCCTTTGGGACCAGTTGCCGCATCCTCTTGCCCGCTCGGCGCGACACACCATTTCAGGCATGAAACAAATCGGAGGCATGCATGTTTGATCTTGCCAACCCTGACCGCGACCGCCTGGACCGGCATCACACACCCAAGGACATGTCCGACCGCGTAGCCCTGCGGCTGGTCAAATTCATGCGCATCTTTGCCGATGCGTTCTTTGCAAAGCGCTATGGTCATCGGGCCGTCGTTCTGGAAACCGTGGCCGCTGTGCCCGGCATGGTCGGCGGGATGCTGCAGCATCTCAAGGCGCTGCGGCGAATCCGCGATGATGAAGGCTGGATCCGCGAATTGCTGGACGAGGCCGAAAACGAGCGGATGCATCTGATGGCCTTCATCAAGATCGCGCAGCCCAGCCTGCTCGAGCGCGGGTTGATCCTGTTGGGGCAAGGGGTGTTCTTCAACCTCTATTTACTGCTCTATATCGTCGCGCCCCGGACCGCGCATCGCGTGGTGGGCTATCTCGAGGAAGAGGCCGTCATCAGCTATACGCAATATCTGGATCAGGTCGATGCCGGGCTGGTCGAGAATGTGCCTGCGCCGCAGATGGCGATTGAGTACTGGAACCTGCCGCAGGACGCGCGGCTGCGTGAGTTGATCATCGCTGTGCGTGCTGATGAAGCCGGGCATCGCGACAAGAACCACGAATACGCTGACGAGATCGCTGCGGGCGCGCGCGATTGATCGTCAACAGCAGGGGCCGGAACGGGGCGCGCAGACATCTGCGCGCCCCTTGGCTCTGGATCACTCCATCGCCTTGAAGTTGAAGGCCGCCCCTTCCTTGATCCCCGAGGGCCAGCGCGAGGTCACGGTCTTGGTGCGGGTGTAGAATTTGAACGCATCCGGCCCGTGCTGGTTCAGATCGCCAAAACCCGATTTTTTCCAACCGCCGAACGTGTGATAGGCCAGCGGTACCGGGATCGGCACATTGATGCCCACCATGCCGATATTGATCCGATGCGCGAAATCGCGCGCGGCATCCCCATCGCGGGTGAAGATCGCCGTGCCATTGCCATATTCATGATCCATCGCCATGCTGATGGCCTGCTCATAGGTTTCGGCGCGCACCATCGACAGGACCGGGCCGAAAATCTCCTTGCGGTAGATATCCATTTCGGTCGTGACATGATCGAACAGATGCGGGCCGACGAAAAAGCCGTCCTCATAGCCCTGCAGGCTGAAATTGCGCCCATCAACGACCAGCTCTGCACCCTGCTCGACCCCGGTTTCGACAAGCCGCAGGATGTTTTCCTTGGCCGCAGCGGTCACGACAGGGCCGTAATCGACATCATCGCCAGCCGTCCAGGGGCCGACTTTCAGCGCCTCGATCTTCGGCACCAGCCGTTCGCGCAGTGCCTCTGCGGTGCCCTCGCCCACCGGAACCGCGACAGAAATCGCCATGCAGCGCTCACCCGCCGCGCCATAGCCTGCGCCGACGAGCGCATCGGCGGCCTGATCCATATCGGCGTCGGGCATGATGATCATATGGTTTTTCGCGCCACCAAAGCACTGCACGCGCTTCCCGGCGGCACAGCCGCGCGAATAGATGTAATGCGCAATCGGGGTGGAGCCGACGAAGCCCACGGCCTGAATGGTTTCATTGTCGAGGATCGCGTCCACCACTTCCTTGTCGCCATTGATAACCTGCAACACGCCATCGGGCAGACCGGCTTCCTTGAAGATATCGGCCAGCATCAGCGGCACGGACGGGTCACGCTCTGATGGCTTGAGGATCATCGCATTGCCGCAAGCCAGCGCCGGGCCCATTTTCCACAGCGGGATCATCGCCGGAAAGTTGAACGGCGTGATGCCCGCGACGACACCCAGTGGCTGGCGCATGGAATACATGTCGATGCCGGGGCCTGCGCTGTCTGTGAACTCGCCCTTCAGAAGCTGCGGCGCGCCGATACAATATTCGATGACCTCCAGACCGCGCTGGATATCGCCCTTGGCATCGACAAAGGTCTTGCCATGCTCGGAGGACAGTTTTGCGGCCAGCTTGTCCATATCGCGATTGATCAGCCCGACAGCGGCCATCATGACGCGGGCGCGCTTCTGCGGGTTGGTCGCGCCCCATTTGACCTGCGCCTGGGCCGCGCGCTCGACAGCGGCGTCCAGTTCTGCCTTCGACGCAAGCGGCACGCGCGCCTGCACTTCGCCCGTGGCCGGGTTGAACACATCGGCAAAGCGGCCAGAGGTCCCGGCGACATGCTTGCCATCAATCCAGTGCGAAAGGTCTTCCATGTGATCCTCCTCATGTCTGTCTGGCCTGCAGAATAGCTTTGCATATTCGCTATGGGAACGGGCAATATTCCAAACAAGCCTTGCAAATTTGCAAGACCTTGCCAGGATTGGGTCATGACCGACTGGGACGACATACGCATCTTTCTGGCGCTTGCGCGGATGGAGAGCCTTGGCCGCGCGGGCCAGCACCTGCGGCTGGACCCGGCCACGGTCGGGCGGCGCGTCGCGCGGCTGGAAGAAGGGCTTGGGCGCAGGCTGATCTCGCGGTCGCATCAGGGCTATGCGCTGACCGAAGCGGGCGCGCGGCTGATGCCGCATGCCATTGCTGCCGAGAATGCGATGCTGGCAGCGGGCAAATCCGCCGAAGAAGAACAGACCGGTCTGAGCGGCCAGATTCGCATCGGCGCGCCGGATGGATGCGCGAATTTCCTGTTGCCGCAGGTTATCGCCGCGATCTGTTCGGAAAATCCCGCGCTGGATGTACAGATCATCGCCCTGCCCCGCGTCTTCAACCTGTCCCGGCGCGAGGCGGACATGGCCATCGGGGTCTCGCGACCGGAAACCGGGCGGCTGAGTGTCCAGAAGATCAGCGATTACCAACTGCATCTGGCAGCCTCTGCCCGCTATCTGGCGCAGCACCCACCGATCACCGATGCCGATGGCCTGCGCGATCACCGGATCATCGGCTATATTCCTGACATGATCTTCGACAGCGAACTGGATTACCTGGCCGAGCTGGGGCTCGAGCGGGTCGCAGTCGGGTCGAATTCGGTTGCCGTGCAGTTCAATCTGATCCGGCACGGGGCCGGGCTGGGGGTCGTGCATGATTTCGCCCTGCCCGCCGCCGCAGATATGCGCCGTATCCTGCCGGATCAGTTCAGCCTGACGCGCAGTTTCTACCTGATCCGCCATCTTGATGATCGCGGTGTGAGCCGCCTGAACCGGTTTGCCGAGACGCTCTTGCGCCGTTTGCGCCGGGAACTGGTCCATTTGCAGGATATGGTTGCCAAAGCCGAGGCCGCACCCGACCGGGCAGCCGCGCTCAACCGCCCCGTGTGACACCCAGTTCCCTGAAGGTCGTTCGCGCTTTCATCCTGCCACTGGTCAGCTGCGGCAAGGCCGAGAGGAAGCGTTGCAATTCACCGCTGTTATAGCCGTCGCGATAGCGGACACCAAAGCTCTGGCCATCAACCCAGCGTATTTCCGCTTCGAAAACAGCGCCGCGGGCATGGAGGCGAATGACCTCTCCGACCTGAAGACCGGCCAGGCCCTGTAATCTGAGTCCCCCCTCGGACACGTTTTCGACATAGACTGTCTGGCGTTTTCCGTTCCGCAGAACACCAACCGACGCCCGGACCCGCCTGCGCGGCTTGCGTAATCTCATTGTCACTTCTCCCGGCTGCAAAACGCCTTGCCCCATGCTGCGTGCAGAAGGTTGAGAAAGGGTGAAACACCGTCGAACGCCGGACTTTTCTTGACTTTTAACCTTATACAGGCGAATCACTTGGTATAACGCGACCAGAGAATGTCGCAGAAACGAGCAGTGACCCCATGAGGCGCAAAGCAGTCAGCCTTGCTTTGGCACTGATGGTATTGGCTGCGCCATTGCTGGCGCAGGGGGGGCCATCAGCGCCGGACGGACAACATGTGCTGCCCGCAGCGGAATCTGCGGCGCTTCAGGCGATTTCTGACACGGGCGACCCGGCGCAGGATGCCGAAATCCGCACCCATTGGACAATGGCCCAGACCCATCTGAGCGAACGCGCCCCGCGCGCGGCCCTGCCGCATCTGGAACGGCTGGTGACGCTTTCACCCCAGACGGCACGCTTCCGGCTGGAACTGGCGCGCGCCCTCTACCTGATCGAGGAAGATGACCGCGCCCGCCATCATTTCCGTTTTGCCCTTGGTGGTCCGCTCAACCTGACCGAAATCGCAAGAGTGCATGAATATCTGCACGCCATGGACCGCCGCAAACCGTGGCAGGGCCATGCGCGCATCGCCGCTGTGCGCCATTCCAACCCGTTTCATCGTTCCGGTGACAGTTATGTCGATATCGGCGGCCTGCTGCTGCTGCCCCTGCCGGAAGTGGAAAGCGCGAACGGGGCCGAAATCGGCCTGGGCGCCACCTATCTGCCACGGCTGGCACCTGACCTGCACGCCCGCCTGCATGTCATGGCCACAGGCCAGTTTTTCGAGAACAGCGCCCTGAATCGCGGGCATCTGCGCGCGGAACTGGGTCTGCTTGCGCTTGGGGATCATGCGCAGCAGATCAGCCTCGGGGTGGCGCTTCAGGGCGCGCTTGACCGCGACGGGCAGATCATGCGCGGCATCGGGGCCTATGCCGGGGCGCGGCGGCGCGTCACCGACCGCACGACGCTGGCGTTTCGGGCATCGGCGGATCAATTGACCTATCCCCGTGCCTCTCGGTTGAACGGGCCACGCTTTACCACACGGCTGGAGGCATCGCATGTCCTGTCGCCGCGCATGTTGGTCGAGGCGGGCCTTCGCCTGTCGCATCATCACACGAAAGCGGCGTTCAACCGGCGCAGCCAGGCGACACTTACGCTGGGCACGCAATACGCATTCAGCGGTGGTGTACAGGCCGGGCTGGAAACCAGCCTCACCCGCACCCGCGTGGCCGAAGCCAACCCGCTGCTGCCCCAACACGGGCCCGAACGCAGCACGCGTCTGGGGGTGACAACACGGTTGATGCACCGCGATGTCACGATGCGCGGGTTCTCACCCATCGTGATCCTGGGGTTTGAAACCCAACGCAGCAATGTGCCCACGCAGGCATTCAGCAATTTCAAGCTCTCGCTCGGGGCCACCCGGAATTTCTAGCCGCGCCCAAAGCGTGTCACTCGAAAGCGGATGCCGTTTTCGCGGCTTTCTGACATGCCGGACCAACGGATCAGAGCGCCAGTTCTGCGCAGATCGGCACGTGATCGGATGGTTTTTCGCCTGCGCGGACCTCGGCCTCGATCTGGCAAGCCTGCAGCAGGTCGGCAGCATGGCAATTGAGCAGGATATGGTCGATCCGGATCCCGTCATTGCGCTCGAACGCTCCCGCCTGATAATCCCAGAATGTGTAATGTCCCGGCCCTTGCGTCTGCGCCCGAAATGCCTCGGTGAAACCCAGATTCATCACCCGCCGGAACGCCTTGCGCGAGGGCAGCCGAAACAGCGCGTCCTTGCGCCAGGCTTCGGGGCGGGCAGCGTCTTCGGCCTGCGGAATAATGTTGTAGTCGCCCATGACGGCGAGCGGCATTTCCAGCGCCAGAAGGTCGCGCAGCCGCGCCTCCATCCGCGCCATCCAGGCCAGTTTATAAGCGTATTTTCCACCTGCGACAGGTCGGCCGTCGCTGTCCAGCTCGACCGGGTTGCCATTGGGCAGGTATAGTCCCACCACCCGCAGCGCCCCTTTCGGCGTGCTGACGGTCGCCTCGATCCAGCGCGCCTGCAAATCGCTCTCATCTCCCGGCAGCCCACGCGTCACATCTTCCAGCGGCAGTTTCGAGACTATGGCCACGCCGTTGAAACCCTTCTGGCCATGGGTCTCCAGATGATAGCCCTTGTCCTCGATCAGGGCGCGCGGGAAGGTCTCATCCGTCGATTTGATCTCTTGCAGCACGGCCAGATCGGGCTGGGCCGCGTCCAGCCAACGCTCCAGCGCCGGGCCGCGCGCCTTGATCCCGTTGATATTGAAACTGGCGATTTTCATCTGGTGTAGCCCTCGATCTGTTGCGCCGACCCTGCCACTCCTGAGCGCGCGCGACAAGGGGCAGGCGCGACATGGCAAGACCTGAGCCGGATTCTGCTTCGCATATAATTTAGAACATATGCCCATGAAAAAGGCACATCGCGAAGCTTCTCACTTGATGCAGACGGCCTGTCGATCGGTGCCGTTGCCTCTGCCCGCTGCCTGCGCGCAACAAAGGGCAAGCGAGGAAAGAATGAACGCCCTGTCATCCATCGAACCATGCCTGCAACGCAGCAAAGGTCAGGCTTATGCCCGTTTCGCCTTGCGTGGCGAGCGTGCGCGGCTGGTCGATCTGGCGCAAAGCGGTTCGGCCAAGGCGATCATACTGGACGATAAAGAGGCCGTTTTTCTGAACACGTCCGGGGGCTTGACCGGCGGTGATTTGCTTGATTACCGGCTGAGGCTTGATGCCGGAGTGGCCCTGACCGCAACCACCCAGACCGCCGAGCGGGTGTATCGCGCGGCAGCAGGTGTGGCGCGAATTGCGGTCAATCTGGAGCTTGGGGCAGGCGCGCATCTGGACTGGCTGCCGCAGGAGACCATCCTGTTTGACCGCGCCTGTGCGACAAGGCGGACCGAGATCACGCTTGCGCCCGGCGCGACGTGCCTGATGGCCGAAACACTCGTGCTGGGCCGTGCGGCAATGGGCGAGACAGTGCAGCGCCTTGATTTCCATGACTGGCGGCTGATCCGGCGCGGGGACAGGCCGCTGCATCTGGAAGCGCTGCGGCTGGACGATGCGCGGCTTGTGCCCAGCGCGGCTGGGCTGGACGATGCGCGGGCCATGGCGGTGGTGGTGCTGGTTGCGCCCGATGCCGCTGACGCCTTGCCCGCCGCCCGTGCTGCGCTTTCGCGCGAGGATGTGCGGGCGGCGGCCTCGGCCTTGCCGGAGCGGCTGGTGATCCGGCTGATGGCACGCGATGGCTGGCCGCTGCGTCGTCAACTTGCTGAAATCCTGACCTGTCTGCGCCGCGCGCCCCTGCCGCGTGTCTGGCAAATCTGAGGAAGACCCATGAACCTGACCCCCCGCGAAAAAGACAAGCTTCTGGTGTCACTGGCCGCAATGGTGGCGCGCAGCCGGCTGGCGCGTGGCGTGAAGCTGAACCACCCCGAAGCGATTGCGCTGATCACCGATTTCGTGGTCGAGGGCGCGCGCGATGGCCGCTCGGTCGCCGATCTGATGCAGGCGGGCGCGCATGTGATCACGGCCGATCAATGCATGTCCGGCGTGCCTGAAATGATCCATTCGGTGCAGGTCGAGGCGACATTCCCCGACGGCACCAAGCTTGTCACTGTTCATCACCCTATCCGCTGAGAGGGCCGCATCATGATTCCCGGTGAAATCATCACCCCCGATACTGAAATCGAGCTGAACACGGGCCTGGAGGTCACGCGGCTGATGGTCGCGAATACTGGCGACCGGCCGGTGCAAGTGGGCAGTCATTACCATTTCGCCGAAGCCAATGCAGGGCTTGATTTTGACCGCACGGCCGCGCGCGGCAAGCGGCTGGATATCGCGGCGGGAACGGCGGTGCGGTTCGAGCCAGGGCAATCGCGCGAGGTGGCGCTGGTGCCTTATACGGGGGCGCGGGTGGTTTACGGGTTCAATGCGGCTGTGATGGGGGCGCTCTGACATGGCTTACAGGATTTCCCGCGCGGCCTATGCCGATATGTATGGCCCGACTGTGGGCGACAAGCTGCGGCTGGGCGACACAGATCTGATCATCGAGGTCGAGCGCGACCTGATCGCGGAACGCGGCGGCTATGGCGATGAGGTCAAGTTCGGCGGCGGCAAGGTCATACGCGACGGCATGGGTCAGAGCCAGGCGAGCGCGGCGGAAGTCGTCGACCTCGTCATCACCAATGCGCTCATCATCGACTGGTGGGGCATCGTGAAGGCAG
>SKRP01000187.1 GCA_007118445.1 Natronohydrobacter sp. | reverse complement strand
GGCCTCCTGCGCCTTGCGCAGAACCGAGCAGATCCGGGCATGGGCGTATTGCACATAAAACACCGGGTTGTCGCGCGATTGCTCCAGCACCTTGTCGAAATCGAAATCCAGCGTCGCGTCATTCTTGCGCGTCAGCATCACGAAGCGGGTCACATCCGCGCCCACCATTTCGACCACATCGCGCAGCGTGACAAATGTGCCCGCGCGTTTCGACATCTTGAAGGGCTCGCCGTTCTTATACAGCTTCACCAACTGGATCAGCTTGATATCCAGCGGCACGCGCCCGTTTGACAACGCCGAAACAGCCGCCTTCATCCGCTTGACATAGCCACCATGATCGGCGCCGAAAATATCGATCAGCATGTCAAAATCGCGGCTGATCTTGTTGTAATGATACGCAATATCGGGCGCGAAATAGGTCCAGCTGCCATCCGATTTCTTGATCGGCCGGTCCACATCATCGCCATGCGCGGTCGAGCGGAACAGGGTCTGCTCGCGCGGCTCCCAATCCTCGGGCGTCTTGCCCTTGGGCGGCTCCAGCGTGCCGGTATAGATCAGCCCCTGCGCGCGCAGCCGTTCGATGGCGGCCTCGATCTCTCCAGTGCCGTAAAGCGCTTTTTCGCTGGCATAGACATCCATCCGCACACCCAGCGCTGCCAGATCAGCGCGGATCATCGCCATCATCCGGTCGGTGGAAAAATCGCGGATCGTCGCCAGCCAGACCGCTTCCGGCTGGTCAAGGAACTGATCCCCGAATTCCGCCTTCAGCGCCTCGCCGACTTCGATCAGATATTCGCCGGGATAGAGCCCTTCGGCAATCTCGGGCGAGCGCCCATGCGCCTCGCGGTAGCGCTCATAGGCCGAGCGCGCCAGCACATCGACCTGCGCGCCCCCATCATTGATGTAATATTCGCGCGTCACCTCATAGCCTGCAAATGCCAGCAGTTTCGACAGCGCATCGCCCACCACAGCCCCGCGCGTATGGCCGACATGCATCGGCCCCGTCGGATTGGCCGAGACGAACTCGACATTCACCCGCGCCCCCTGCCCCATGTCAGAGCGCCCGAAGCCCTCACCTTCGGCCAGCGCTTTCGCGACAATGCCCTGCCAGCAGGCCGGTGCCAGCCGCAGGTTCAGAAAGCCCGGCCCCGCCACCTCGGCCCCCGCGATCCGCGCGTCATCCAGCAACTTCGCGGCCAGGGCATCGGCAATATCGCGCGGCTTCAACCCGGCAGGCTTTGCCAGCACCATCGCCGCATTGGTCGCCATATCCCCATGGGCGGCATCGCGCGGCGGCTCGACAGCGACATTCGCGAAATCCAGCCCGGCAGGCAAGCGACCCTCTGCCACCATCGCGTCCAGACAGGTCACAACCAAAGCGCGGATATCGGAAAACAGGTTCATTCTTTCAGCCTCTCTTGACCTCCCTGCCCTACGCCGGGGCCGCGCTTTCGTCAATGGCCGCAAGGGAAGGCCAAGGGCTTGCACTGATACCCCCGTTGCGTATGGTAGCGCCAACACAACCGGGAGGGCGATCATGCGCTGGGGAATACTGGGGGCGGCCAAGATCGCCCGGACCGAACTTGCACCCGCGATCCAGCTTGCGCGGGGATCACAACTCGTGGCGCTGGCCACCCGAGATGCGACCCGCGCCGCCCCCTTTCAGGCGCTCGTGCCGGGATTGCGCATCCATGACAGCTATGACGCCCTGCTGGCCGACCCGGAGGTGGAGGCCGTCTATATCCCGCTGCCCAACCACCTGCATGTCGACTGGTCGCTCAAAGCCGCCCGCGCCGGCAAGCATGTGCTCTGCGAAAAGCCCATCGCGCTGGCCGCCCCGGAAATCGACCAGTTGATCGAGGCCCGCGACCAGACCGGCAAGCTGATCGCCGAAGGCTTCATGGTCGCCCATCACCCGCAATGGGCGCGCGCGAAAGCGCTCATTGACGCCGGTGCCATCGGCAAGCTGGAACATGTCGAGGGCTGCTTCACCTATACCAATCGCGACCTTGGCAATATCCGCCATGACCCTGCCATGGGCGGCGGCGGCATCCGCGATGTGGGCGTCTATCCCTGCATCACTGCGCGCATGGTGACAGGCGCAGAGCCCACGGGAATCCGCGCCGATCTGCGCCTGCAGAACGGCGTCGATATCTTTGCCCGCGTCTGGGCTGATTTCCCCGGCTTCTCGATGTCCTTCTATTGCGGCATGATGCAGGACCGCCGCCAATACATGACCTTCCACGGCCAGGATGGCTGGCTGCACCTGACAGCACCGTTCAACGCCCAGACCTATGGCGACACGGCGCTCGAACTGCGCAGCGGCAACGAGACCCGCATCGAGCGCTTCAACGAGGTGCAGCAATACGCGCTGATGATCGAAAATTTCGTTGCCAGCGCAACCACCGGCAGCCCCTTCGCCTGCCCGCTCGAATTCTCACGCGGCAATCAGGCGATGATCGACGCGATCTTCGCCGCCGCGCCCTGATTTCATCTTGCCCGAAATACTCACGGGGGTTTTCAGGGGATCGACATGAGAGCGCCATTGGTCCGAGCGATCATGTCGATGTGCGCCCCTTGAAGCGGGTGGTTTGGAGGGGTCGTCATTGGAGCGCCATTGGTCCGAGCGACAATGGCGACGCCCTCCAAGCCCCCCTCTCAGACCTGCACACCCTCACGCCCTGCCAGATCCGAGAAAAACTGCCAGGCCACCCGCCCCGAACGCGCGCCGCGCGTCGCCTGCCACTCGATCGCTTCGGCGCGCAACCGCTCCGGTGCGATCTCCAGCCCGTAAGCCGCACAATAGCCTGCGATCATCGCCAGATATTCGTCCTGATCGCAGGGATGAAACCCCAGCCACAGCCCGAAGCGATCCGAAAGCGACACTTTCTCCTCGACCGCCTCTGCCGGCGAAATCGCCGAAGAGCGCTCATTCTCGATCATGTCGCGCGGCATCAGATGGCGGCGGTTCGAGGTCGCATAAAGCACGACATTGCCGGGCCGCCCCTCGACACCCCCATCGAGCACAGCCTTCAGCGATTTGTAATGCTGGTCATCATGGCTGAAGGACAGATCATCACAAAACAGGATGAACCGCGCGTCGCTATCGCGCAGGTATCCCATCAGCCGACCGATCGAGGGCAAATCCTCGCGCTGGATCTCCACCAGCTTCAGGCGGCATTCCGGTGCGAGTTGCAGCACATGCCCATGCACGGCCTTGACCAGCGAGGATTTCCCCATCCCCCGCGCGCCCCATAGAAGCGCATTATTCGCGCCAAACCCGCGCGCGAATTGCAGCGTATTGGCCAGCAGCGTGTCGCGTGCCCGGGCGATTCCCAGCAGCAGGTCAAGCGCCACGCGATTGACCACCGCGACAGGCTGCAACCGGTCCGGGCCGGTATGCCAGACAAACACCTCGGCCGCGTCCAGATCCGGCACTGGCGCAGGCGCAGGGGCGATGCGCTCCAGCGCCTCGGCAATGCGGCGCAAAGCCTCCGTCTCGGGCAGGGTCACTTCTCGCCTTCCATCTCATCGGCGAAATAGGCGTCATCCTCCTCATCGAGCAGACCCTCGCGCCGCAACTCCTCGCGCCGCTTCTTCTCGACATGGCCGACCAGGAAAATCGAAACTTCATAAAGCCCGTAGACCACGATAAAGAGGATGACCTGCGTGATGACATCCGGCGGCGTGACCAGCGCGGCCAGGGTCAGAATGCCGACAATCGCCCATTTGCGCCCGGCTTTCAGACCCACGGCCGAGACCAGTCCGGCCTTGCCCATCAGCGTCAGCAGCACCGGCAACTGAAAACACATGCCAAAGGCGACGATGAACTTGATCGTCAGGTTCAGATAGGCCTGCGCCGAGCCCTGAAACACCACCGAGAGCGGTGCCGCGCCCGGCAGATCATCGATGACCTCTCCGCCCGCGCCGAATTGCTGGAAGCTGAGGAAGAAATTATAGGCCAGCGGCGTGACCACATAGAAGGCAAAACTCGCGCCCAGAAAGAACATGAAGGGCGAGGCGATCAGGAAGGGCAGAAAGGCGTTCTTTTCAGACCTGTAGAGCCCCGGTGCCACGAAACGCCAGAGTTGGCCTGCGATCACCGGAAAGGCCAGCATGAAGCCGCCCAGAAGCGAGACCTTGATGGCGACGAAAAAGCCCTCTTGCGGGCTGATGAAGATCAGGTCGCAATCCTGCCCGCGATCCGCCAGCGCCGAGCACAGCGGCGCGGTCAGAAAGTTGAAGATCGGGGTCGCGACCGTGAAACAGGCGACCATGGCCACAATGAAGGCCAGAACGGATCTGATCAGCCGCGAGCGCAATTCCGCCAGATGCTCGATCAGCGGTGCACCCTTGTCGTCAATGTCGTCCTGCCGCGCGGAATCGCTCATGCCTGACCCTTGTCATCTGTCTCGGGCGCTGGTCCGGGGTCCGGCTGCGCGCCTGTCTCGGGCGCTGGTGCGGGCTCCGGCGGTGCATCTTTCGCTGCAGCGGTTTCGCGCCTCGCGGGACTGGGCGACCCGGACTTGGTCGCAGTGCTGACCCTCGCTGCGCGTTCGCGCTTGAGATTGTCCATTTCCGCAGCGATCTGATCCATCGCGGCTTCGTCCTCTTCGCTGGGTGCTGTGCTGGCGCTGCCCTTTGCGGGCGCATCTTCCTTCAGCGGATCCCAATTGCGCATCTTGTTCACTTCATCCAGCCCCATGCCCTGCGGATCGGTGGCCTTGCGCAGATCACGCGCCACATCTTTCACGCCGCTGGCATCGGCAGCATCATCCATCGCGCGCTGAAATTCGCGCGCCATGCCGCGCATCTTGGCGGTCATCTGGCCCAGGGTGCGGAACATCTTGGGCAGATCCTTGGGACCGACCACGATCAGCGCCACGATCCCGACGATCAGAAGTTCCGTCCAGCCGATATCGAACATCAGACCCTCTCTGCCTCTGTCAGGCGGTCACCGGCAGAGTGGATATGCGGGCGCTTGACGCTCCACAAGACCCGCTCGCATGTCCGGACATGGCTCAGGCCTTGTCCTTGTCGCTTTCCGGTGTAACGTCGCGCGCGGTCTGCGCGGCATCATCCGGGGCTTTCTCGATCTCGTCAGAACCATCCTTGAGGCCCTTCTTGAACGAGGTGATGCCCTTGCCGACTTCGCCCATCAAGGCGCTGACCTTGCCGCGTCCGAACAGGACCAGCACGACAATCGCGATGATGATGAAACCTGCGGGGCCGATATTGTTCAGCATCAGAGTTCTCCCTTCGCCGCAATGCGATCAGCGCATTTGCGGTCACATGCATTCCATTTATGGATTATCAGCCGCCAATCAAAGCCCCAATTTCACAATCCACGCAATTTCCTGCGCGCGACGGGTCGTGTTTCAGCTCAGCGACGACTCTCCGACCAGTCCCGGCGCGCCGACAACACGGTTGCGGCCCAGCGATTTGGCCTCGTAGAGCCGCGTATCCGCCACGGTCAGCAAACTGTCACGCGTCTCCCCGGCCTCGCCGCAGCTGGCCACGCCGAAAGAGCTGGTGAAGGCGATCTCGGGGTGCTCGCGCAGTACTGTGGCCTCGATCACTGCGCGCAGGCGCTCGGCAATGTCCAGCGCGCCCTCGGGGTCGGTGATGACCAGCACCGCGAATTCCTCGCCGCCAAGCCGCCCCAGCCGGTCGCAGGGCCGCAATTCCGAGCGCACCATATTCGCCACAGTGCGCAGCACCGTATCCCCGGCCCCGTGGCCATAGGTGTCATTGATCGACTTGAAGTGATCAAGATCAAAGGCGATCAGGCTGCAGGGTGCGCCGCTGCGCGCCCAGGTCGAAACCGCATTGCCCAGCTCCGACATGAAGGCCCGCCGCGTCATCGCGCCGGTCAGCATATCGAGCTGCGCAACCGACCAGAGCGCGTGTTGTTCGGCCACAAGCACAGCAAACCCGGCCAGCAGATGCCCGGCCCCGGACGGAAATTCACGCGCACAGGCCCGCAACACACCGAAACGATGGCCCTGATGGACCAGCGGGGCCTGCAGGCATTGCAGATCCGGTGGGACAGGCTGCGGCGGCATCCCGTCGATCTGGATGGTGACAACCTCGGCCCCGGTGGTCTGACGCACGAGGTAGAGAATGGTGTCATACTGGCTGGACATCGGGTTCGTCACACTCAGCAAGGGGCGCGCCGGTCTTGATGCGCTTGGTGCAGGGCTGGTCATGAAGCTTTTCATTCGGTTGTGATAATACGCGACTCTATGCTTAAACAATGTTAACTTTTTTCATGTCTTTTCTATGGCGCGCCTGCGGCTTTCCCGCAATGCCCGTCGCGCTGATCCGGACGACACCCGACCGGCCTGGGCAGGGCCGCAGCCGCGCGCGGGCTCAGAGCGCGATCACACGCACCTTGTCGCCGCGAACCGTCAATCCCAGTTTGCCCTCGCACAAGCGCAGCGCATCCGCGCCGAAAACCTCGGCCCGCCAGCCCTTGAGCGCAGGCACATCGCGCAGGCCCGCAGCCATGGCGTCCAGATCCGCAGCCGAAGCAATGAGCTTGGCCGCCACATCGGTTTCATCGGATTTCGCCTTCAGCAGCACCCGCAACAAATCGGCCAGCGCCGGGTTGACCTGAATATTCGCGCGCCCGTTCGCAGCCTGCGGCAGCGCTTTATGCGGACAGTCCAGCCCGCGCCGGACCGCCTGCACGATGCCCTCGGCGATATCGCCACGCCGCGCCTCGCGCAGCAGAAGCCGTGTGCGCCCCAGATCCTCGGTGCTGGCAGGTTTGAGCGCCGCGAGCTCCAGCATCGCATCATCCTTGAAGACCCGCGCGCGCGGGATGTTGCGCGACTGGGCATGCTGTTCGCGAAAGGCGGCCAACTCGCGCAGGATCGCCAGAAACCGACCCGAATCATTGCGCGTCTTGACCCGTTTCCAGGCCTCCTCTGGCCGGGTCCGATATGTTTCAGGGTCGTTGAGCGTAGCCAGTTCTTCAGCGACCCAGGCCTCGCGCCCGGTTTCGGCCAGACGTGCGGACAGTTTCTCGTAGATGATGCGCAGATGCGTCACATCGGCCAGCGCATAGCGCAGCTGTGCCTCGGACAGGGGCCGCGCTGACCAGTCGGTGAAACGCGAGCTCTTGTCGATCTGGCCCTTGGCGAGTTTGCGCACCAGCGTTTCATAGCCGATCTGGTCGCCGAAACCGCAGACCATTGCCGCGATCTGGGTGTCGAACAGCGGCTGTGGCAGGCAACCACCCTCGATATAGAAGATCTCCAGATCCTGGCGGGCCGCATGAAGCACCTTGACCGTCGCTTCGTCACGCAGCAGCGCATAGAACGGGTCGAGCGAGATGCCGTCGGCCAGCGGATCAACCAGCACAGCAGGGCCGGTTTCAGCACTGTCGGCCCCGGGCAAAGCCATCTGCAACAGGCAGAGCTTGGAATAATAGGTCCGCTCGCGCAGGAATTCAGTATCGATCGTGACATAGGGCGCATCCTGCGCGCGGGCGCAGAACGCTGCCAGTTCCTCTGTGGTGGTGATCAGTTCCATGGCCTTTATCCGCTTGCCCTTGTCTTACCCTGAGCCATAGGCAATCCGCGTCTGTTTGGAAAGCCCCCGCCCCCGTCCGCGCCCCCGTCCGCGCCCCTGCATCCGACGGGGTCCGCGCTTTTGTCACCAGATGGCGCGCGGCCTCTTGCAAAAGCGCGACACCTCTTCTAAAGCAGCCGCACGGTCGGAGTGTAGCTCAGCCTGGTAGAGCACTGTCTTCGGGAGGCAGGGGCCGGAGGTTCGAATCCTCTCACTCCGACCATAGTCTCAGACACTTTCAAGATCAGGCGCAGCAAGTACACCAGTGCAGGACTCGCACAGGAAGCACCAGGCCAGAATTTCGGTATGCTATCGTTGCCGCGTTTCGGAACTCTTCCCAAAGGTCAGGGTCGAGAATCACCGTGCGGTGCCGCTTGCCCTTCGCGTGCCATATCTTCGACGACAGGGCTGAAAAACCGCCGTTGTGATTCTGCGCACAGGCACAGCCGAAGAGCCCGATCCCGTCGAACTTGCAGTCGAAGAAGGCAAGGATACCCCCGCCCTTGAACTGATGCGGGTTTGCCGGAGGGTGATTTGTTCATATTTCAGGCAACCATATCGAGTGTGTTCAGATTTGCATGAGACACGCCTCCTGTGCTTCTGCGGTTGGGATGTAGCCGATGGTGCCGAGCAGCCAGCGGTTGTTATACCAACCAACCCATTTTCAGCGTTTCCCATTCGACGCCGCGCATCGATTTCCACGGGCCGATCTGGTTCATGACCTCGGTTTTGAAAATATGCAGGGGACCGTGGCCCCTGATAGGACCGTGCAAGCCCCGGAACGGATAACGCATTCAGCCAACGCATTGTCATAAGAGTCACCGACGGTTCCGCCCGACGGATCGATGCCGACTTCGATGAGACGCACAGTGTATTTGATCGTCAGATATTGCGAGCCGCGATCCAAGTGGTGAATCAACGCCTTGTTATCAGGCGTTTTTCTTTTCCACATCGCTTGCTCCGGGGCATCGGGGACAAACTGCGTGGTCATGGACATCGAGGCACGCCAGCCGACAATGCGAGGCGCGAATACGTCAGTAAGAATTCAGGGTATGCTTCCATGTTTCGGCATAGGCAGACAGCATCGAGCCGATGTGCTCTTCACCGGCGGACGAGACAGGATCCTGCGTAGCGACTATTCGACTGCCTCCGGCAAGGAGCGCCGCGCCTTGGCTTGTTCCCGTTGCACTGTTCATCGCGATCACAGGCGAAGACGAGGCCGCCCCGAGCATCCACAGGAATGGCTTGTTGCTCGCGAAAGGCCCCTCGACGATAACAGGGCCGTCATGCCCGATCAACTCAAGACAGCGCGCTGTCACGAGAGCAAGATAGAAACCGACTGCGGCACTCCGTTGGCCAGACCCTGATACGGGCTCTTCTCCAACCCATCGGGCCCTCATCCCGGCAAATGGTCCGGTTTCGGGGACAAGCGCAGGCAACAGCATCAAGCGTTTTGTCAGCACGTCCAAAACCTGCTTGTCATCTGCGTCCACAGATGCGCCACCCAGGGCCATGTCATGTTCCCGCCCCCCCATGAAGCGGGCCGAGGGCACAGCTTCACCATAGGCGTTGACATTGACCAGCGTGTCGAGTGCGGGATCGAGCATCACAGGCTTGCCACCGACGGTCATGGCGACCACCCAGGTTCCGGTTGAAACGACGCTGAATGGCGGCTTGCGCCACAATATGTGCGGCAGCAGCGATGCGTTCGAGTCGTGGATGCCGCAATGGACCGGAGTATTCCGAGGCAGGCCGGTAAGCTGCGCAACTGCAGGCGCAACAGGCCCGAGAATGTCTCCGGGTTTATGGGGGGGTGCGATCTTCTTACTGATGCCAAGCGTCTCGGGGAGGCATGAAAACCGCCCCTCATAGGGGTTCCAGAGATCGGTGTGACACCCCAGAGAGGTCACATCCGTCGCAACAATACCCGTATAGAGATACCCCCAGAACTGCGGGTAGGTCACGACATGACAGACCTTGTCCCGAAGCGCCGGATCGGTCTCGAACTGCCAGTGAAGCTGCGCGCCAAGGTTGAGCCCCATCGACAGGCGTGGTGAGCCTGTTTCGGAAAAGGGCGGACGGATCGCATTATAGGCGGCAGCACATTCGTCAGGTCCGGTAT
>SKRP01000286.1 GCA_007118445.1 Natronohydrobacter sp. | reverse complement strand
TCGCGCAGCCGCGCCACATAGCGCGCCAGCGTGTCGATTTCGAGATTGACGAAATCCCCCAGCGCCACATCGCCCCATGTCGTGACAGACTTGGTATGCGGGATCAGATTCACGCCGAATTCCGCGCCCTCGACCTCGTTCACGGTGAGCGAGGTGCCGTTCAGCGCGACCGACCCTTTCGGCGCGATGAAGCCTGCCAGCGCTTCGGGCGCACGAAAGCGCAGCCTTGTGCTGTCGCCCTCATTGCGCAGCCCGACCACCTCGGCCACCCCATCGACATGACCCGAGACAATATGCCCGCCCAGCTCATCCCCGAGCTTGAGCGCGCGTTCCAGATTGACGCGGCGGCCCACAGCCCATGCGCCCAGATTGGTCTTGGCCACAGTTTCCGCCGAGACCTGGACTTCGTACCAGTCCGGCCCCAGCGCCACGACCGTCAGGCAGACCCCGTCCGAGGCAATCGAGGCCCCCAGATCGATTTCTGCGGTCGCATATCCTGTGGCGATCCGCGCCCGCAGATCGCCCGCCTGTTCCAGCGCGCGAATGGTGCCGATATCGGTGATGATGCCTGTGAACATGAAACCTCTCGCAATGCGCCTGTTGTCACCGCGACAGGGCTACCCTGCCCAAGACAGCTTGGCAAGCGCGCCACATTGTTGTCGAAATCATGTGCAATCCTGCTGAAATTCACGAATTATTGTGAAACTATCCTTAGATAAGAGCAGTAGCCCTGAACAAACAGGGCCAACAAGAGGCGCCAGCGATGCGCGGTGAGAATGACAACAGACGGTTCCTGTTCCTGCAAGGGCCGCATGGCTGGTTCTTCAACCGGCTGGCCCGCGGGCTGCGGGCCGCCGGGGCGACTGTCTGGCGCGTGGGGTTCAATCAGGGCGATGCGCTGTTCTGGCGCGACAAGGCGCGCTACATCCCCTTCACCGACACGCCCGAGCACTGGCCCGCGCGGTTGCGCGCGATCCTTGCCGAACATGATATCACCGATATCGCGCTTTACGGCGATGTGCGCCCGATCCACGCCCAGGCCATCGCCATTGCCCGCGAACTGGGCCTGACCATCCATGTCTTCGAGGAAGGCTATCTGCGCCCCTACTGGGTCACATATGAACGCGACGGGTCCAATGGCAATTCGAAACTGATGGATCTCGATCTGCCGCAGATGCGCCGCGCGCTGGAAAAATGCGATCTGGAACTGCCCGACCCGCCTGCGCATTGGGGGGACATGCGCCAGCATATTTTCTATGGCGCGCTTTATCATTTCTGCGTCATGGCGCTGAACTGGCGCTATCGCAATTTCCGCCCCCATCGCGACATGAGCGTGGCGCAGGAATTCAAGCTTTACCTCAAGCGGCTCTGGCTGATGCCGCTGCATTCGCTGGAACGCCGGATCGCGACATGGCGCGTGCGCAATGGCGGGTTCCCTTATCATCTGGTGCTGTTGCAGCTCGAACATGATTCCAGCTTCCGCGCGCATAGCCCGTTCCAGTCGCAGACCGAGTTTCTGATGCAGGTCTTTGACGGTTTCGCCAAAGGCGCACCGCGCCACCACCATCTGGTGATCAAGGCGCATCCGCTGGAGGATGGCCGCGCGCCGCTGCGCACCACCATCCGCGCCCTCACCAAAGGCCATGAACTGGAGGGCCGCGTGCATTTCCTGCGCGGCGGCAAGCTGGCGCGGCTTCTGAACCATGCGCGCTCTGCGGTCACAGTCAATTCCACGGCGGCGCAACAGGTGCTCTGGCGCGGGATGCCGCTGCGCATCTTCGGCCGCGCCGTCTATGACAAGCCCGAATTCGTCTCGACCCAGCCGATCCGGACATTTTTCGCCAAACCCACCCGCCCCGATGCGCGCGCGTATCGCGATTACCGACATTTCCTGCTGGAAACCTCGCAGATCCCCGGCGGCTACTATTCATTGGGGGGGCGTCGGCAGCTGATGCGACATGTGGTGGATCTGATGCTGGCCCCGCAGGATCCCTACACCGCATTGATCAGCGGTGACGCGGCACCAAGGCAACAGTTGCGCATGGTGCGTTAGGCGCTAACCCATTTCCGCGCTTGGCGTTTTCGCCTGTAACCTGTATGCTGCAGCAAAAATCAGAGGCATGCCCTTTCAAAGGAGCCCGAGCAGTGATCGCGAAAACCATGTCCCTGGGCCGTCGTCTGGCCCTGATAACCGCTGTTGCGGCTATTGCTTCCTGCGCCGTCTCGCGCGATGGCCCGACCAAACGCGAAATTTTCGAGGGCTCGGTGATGCGCTCGGGCGATGCGCATATCGTGCTGGTCACCAAGCGCGTCAGCCATGCCGCCAACCGCACTGAATCGCTCGGCTTCAGCCATGCCCTGCGCTCTGGCGCGCTGATGGGCAGCGATGTGATCCGCCCCGGCGATGTGATCAGCCTGAATGTCTATGAAAACGTCCCCGAGGGCCTGCTGGCCCCAGAGACCGCGAATAACGCGATCCTTGAGGAATTGCAGGTCGATGATGCAGG
>SKRP01000065.1 GCA_007118445.1 Natronohydrobacter sp. | reverse complement strand
GGGGTGATATCGACTTCCGCGCGCAGCGGGAAAGCGACCAGCAGGAACAGAGCAATCAGACGTTTCATCAATTCACCTCGGACGTTTGGGGGCGGGTCAGATGGCCGGTGACAGAGGCCCGGTGGTCCAGCAGTTCGCGCCCGGCGGCGATGACATCTTCAGGTGTCACGGCGTCCAGCGCGTCCATCCAGCCCTCGATATCCGCGACGCTCAGCCCGATGCTCAGCCCCACCCCATAGCGCCGCGCGCGCGCCTGCGTGTCATCCAGCGCATAGATCTCGGAGGCGCGCATCTGATGGCGCACGCGCTCGAACTGCTCCAGATCGACACCGTTTTCCAGAAATTCAGCGAAACCGCGGTCCATCGCGGCTTCGGCCTCATCCAGCGACACGTCTTCGACCGGGGTGATGCCCATCATGAACATGCCATAGTCGCGCATCGTGCCCATATAGCTGGCCCATGCCGAAAGCGCGATGCCTTCCTCGAAATTCAGCTGCCGTTCCAGCACCGATGTCGTGGCCGACCCGCCCAGCAGGGCCGCGAGCATATGCAGCGCCGCCGCCTGCGACTGGTCCTCGCTTCGGCGCGGTGGCACTTTGTAGACACGGCTGACAGAGGGGTTGCCGACACGCGCATCTTCCATCACCAGACGCCGCGCAGCCAGATGCGGCGGCTCGGACGGGCGCGGCTGGCGCATGGCCGCCGGGTTGGGCGGGATCGGGCCGTAATGCTGTTCGGCGAGCGCCAGCGCATCTGCCGCGTCGACATCGCCCGCAATGACAAGGATCGCGTTATTCGGGCCGTAATGGGTGGCGTAGAAATCCATCGCCATGTCGCCGGTCAACCGGGCCATGTCATGCCGCCAGCCGATAATCGGCACACCGTAAGGGTGTTCCTTGAAGAGCGCCGCCAGAAGCGCTTCGTTGAATTGTGCCCCTACCCGGCTTTCAAGCACCTGACCCCGTTCTTCGAGGATAACATCGCGTTCGGGCCGCCATTCGGCCTCGGTGAAAGACAGGTTCTGCATCCTGTCCGCTTCCATTTCCATCATCAGCCCCAGCCGGTCCGAGGCCACGCGCTGAAAATACCCTGTGTAATCCCACGAGGTAAACGCATTGTCGCGCCCGCCATTGGCTTCGACCACCGCCGAAAATTCGCCCGGATCGCGCGTATCCGTGCCCTTGAACATCAGATGTTCGAGAAAATGCGCGATGCCCGATTGCAGGGGCGGTTCATCCGCAGCGCCGACCGGATACCAGACCATATGCACGACAACGGGTGCGCGGCGATCCTCGATCACCACGACCTGCAACCCGTTATCCAGCGTGGCATGCGTGACCGGGCTGGCCTGGGCGGCGACAAGGCCGCCGAGCACAACAGCGGCGGCAAGAAACAGGCTGCGCGCGAACATCTTTATCCTCCGAAATGGTTTTTTCGCAAGCTACTGTCCGCGCGGCGGGATTCAAGCCCGCCCACGCAAGCGTGAGCGGGTTGCGACATCATTCGACCGTGATCGTCAGCACTTCGGACATGATCGGCGGCTCATGCGGGACATGGTTGTGATCGCCCATCAGCAGGAACATGGTATGCGTCCCCTCGGGCAGGTCCAGCGTGACCTCGGTCTGGCCGCCGCCGAAATGGATATGCTGCGCATCCGCAGGCAGGCCGAATTCCATCTCGACCTCGGCAGGGTCGAGATTGATCAGCAGGTGGTGATGTCCGGTATCGGGCCATTCGACATTGGCAGGCGCAATCCCGATACCGCGCGCGCCGAAATGCAGCGTCACCGGGTTCGTGACCGTCGCGCCATCCTCAAGCCCTATGAAATAGACCATCGCGCCCTCGGGCGCAGGGGTGCGCGCCATATGGTCATGGTCGTGATCATGGCCGTCAGAAAACGCGGCAGATGCAGCGAAGATCAGGCCAGTCGTGGCCGCAGACAGTTTTTGCATGTCAGTCCTCCCTCTCGCAGCGGAATGCTGCAGGTGAAAGGATAGCACAGATTACGCAAGGTCAACTCTGAGCGGCAGACCGGGATCACTCGGAAGGCGGAGGCGGAGCGCTTGGTGTCTGCACCCCGGCGCGGCGCCAGCGTTCCAGTTCGGCATATTTGTCGAGCCACATATGCTGATAGGCATTGTGATAGACATTGACCGCGAACATGCGCTCCAGCAGCCGCCCGCGATTGCGCTGGCGATGTGCCAGATCCTCGGCGGCAAGCTGGTCGCGAATGCCCGCATCGCGCCCGAAACGGCTGGCATGGTTGACGATCCCGCCATCCACGGCCCCCGGTGCCATCGCGGCGGCCGGGTTGCCACCCAAGGCGCGCGCGATATCGGCCATGGGCTGCGGATCGACGCGGTTGACGCCGCCGGGATTGGGTTCGGGCAGGTCCGACAGGCTGGGGGGCATTTCCAGCGGCCGGGTGGGCAGGATCGAGAATTCATCCGGCCCGCGCTGTTCGGCGGCTGCGTGCATCAGGATCGGGCTATCCGGGTCCGCACAGGCCCCGAGCGTCAGGGTCGCGGCACCCATTGCAGCGAAGATCACCTGTCTGACTGCCATCCGGACCCCCTTTGTCATCACGCCCAATGCCTTGCTCTTAGCCTATTCACCGGGCAACGTCACGCCCTGCAATCAAGTTTTCAGCCCCGCACGATGCGCCGCTCAACCCTTGTCGGCAGTATCTTTCTTACGGCCTGAAAACAGGATCAGGGCAAAGGCCCCGGCAAAGATCGCGGCATCCGCAATATTGAAGGAATAGGGATTGCTGAACCCGCAACACGACATGTTGATGAAATCGGCCACAGCCCCCCAACGGATGCGGTCGATCACATTGCCCAGCGCGCCGCCGATCAGCAACCCCGCGCCAAGCTGCATCATCCGCGTGGCACCTTCGCGCCGGACCCAGATCCAGACCACCACGCAGATCACCAGCGCCAGCGCGATCAGAAACCAGCGCAGGGCCGCGCTGTCCGAACCGAACAGGCCGAAATTGATCCCTTGATTCCACGCCATCGCAAAGACCAGATAGGGGTCAAAGACCGGGATATAGAGCCGCTGATCCAGCGCCATGCGCTCGATCACCCAGTATTTGCTGGCCTGATCGGCAATCAACGTCAGCATGAATGTCCCGACAGCGATCCGCATGGGTTCAGTGCCGGAAATGGCGCTGGCCGGTAAAGACCATCGCCAGCCCCGCCGCATCTGCCGCTGCGATCACCTCGTCATCGCGCATCGAACCGCCGGGCTGGATGATGGCGGTGGCCCCGGCTTCAGCGGCGGCCAGCAGCCCGTCGGCGAAGGGGAAGAACGCGTCTGACGCCACGACCGAACCCTGCGTCAGCGGCGCAGGCAGGCCCAGGGTCTCTGCCATGTCCTGCGCTTTACGCGCGGCGATGCGGGTCGAATCGATCCGGCTCATCTGGCCTGCGCCCACCCCCACGGTTGCACCGTCCTTCACATAGACGATGGCATTGGATTTCACGTGCTTGGCCACTTTCCACGCAAAGCGCAAATCCGCGAGTTCGGCGTCAGAGGGCGGGCGTTTGGTCACGCAGCGCAGATCATCTGCCGAGATCATGCCATTGTCGCGATCCTGCACCAGAAACCCGCCCGCGACCTGTTTGAAGGCCAGCCCGCCGCTGGCCGGATTGGCCAGACCGGGCGTCGTCAGCAGGCGCAGGTTCCTCTTGCTCTGGAAATGCGCGATGGCGTCATGATTCGCGCCCGGCGCGATCACGACTTCGGTGAAGATCTCGGTAATCGCCTGCGCGGTGGCCAGATCGAGCGGACCATTCACCGCGATGATGCCGCCGAAAGCCGAGGTGCGGTCGCAATCATAGGCGCGCTGATAGGCTTCCAGCAAGGTCGCCCCGCGCGCCACGCCGCAGGGGTTGGCATGCTTGATGATCGCGCAGGCCGGGCCGTCAGCGGGCAGAAATTCCGACACAAGCTCAAAGGCCGCATCGGTGTCGTTGATGTTATTGTAGCTGAGTTCCTTACCCTGATGCTGGGTTGCCGTCGCAACACCGGGCCGGTCTGTGCCATCACGGTAAAACGCCGCCGCCTGATGCGGGTTCTCGCCATAGCGCAGGGTCTGGGCAATCGTTCCGGCAAAGGCGCGGCGGCGCGGCGCCGGCTCGGAAATCGCGCCCGCCATCCATGTGGACACTGCCGCATCATAGGCCGCAGTGCGCGCATAGGCGCGTTGCGCGAGAGTCTGACGAAAGGCCAGCCGCGTCTTGCCTTCCTGCGCGTCGAGTTCCGACAGCAGCGGCAGGTAATCTTCCGGGTCCGTCACCACGCTGACGAAAGCATGGTTCTTGGCAGCCGCGCGAATCATCGCAGGCCCACCAATGTCGATATTCTCGATCGCCTCGGCATAATCCGCGCCGCGCGCGACGGTCGCTTCAAACGGGTAGAGATTGACCACCAGCAGGTCGATGGCCTTGATCCCATGCGCCTGCATCGCGCCCATATGCGCCGCGTCATCGCGCAGCGCCAGCAGCCCGCCATGCACGCCCGGATGCAATGTCTTGACGCGGCCATCCATCATTTCGGGAAAGCCGGTCAGATCCGACACATCCTGCACGCGCAAACCGGCTTCGCGCAGCGCGCTCGCCGTGCCACCGGTCGAGACCAGCTCGACCTTGCGCGCGGCCAGCGCCTTGGCCAGATCGATCAGCCCGGTCTTGTCGGACACGGACAGCAGCGCGCGGCGCAGGGGGGCAAGGTCAGTCATGGGTCTTCCTCGGGTCAGGTCACAGTTGCGGCACGGCCAGCGGGTTCAGCTCTTCCAGATCGCGCAAGGCGGTCGGGGTTTCCTGCGCCTTGGCCATGCTCCAGTTGATCTGGGTCGTATCCTCCAGCGCGCGCAAGGACAACACGATCTGTTGGCTGGGACGCGGTTTCAGGCGGCCTTTTTCCAGATAGACCGACGCCGCGAGCTCCAGCCGCAGCCCCTCGGCACGGAACACCCAGACCTCGCCCGAGCGCAGCACCACTGACACGGCCGTCGCATTCATGTCGAGCGAGGCCTCTGCCTCGGGGTGCAGATGGAAGCGCAGCGCGAAGGGCACGCCCGCCCGCCCGCTGCGCTTCAGCACATCGCGGAAGCGGCGCTTGTCAGCGGCGCTGGTCGCGACCAGCGTATCGGCCCCGCTGAGCACGCGGCCATCGGCAGACAGATCAAGATAGCGCAGATGTTCCAGCCCGTGGCTGGCCAGATAGCCGTCATGCGACAGCGCCACAGCCCGCGCATGGGGGGCGTGGCGCAGTTCGACACCGACATGGCGCGGCCCTTCGGCCAGTTCGGGCCGCCCTTTCGACCGGGCCGCAAAACGCGAAGAGGAATAGCCCTCGAAGGCCAGCGTCGAATGCGAGGCCGTGGCGCGGCTGGCGCGGTGCCAGTCGGGGCCGAACACCCGCCCATCGCCACAGGACACGATCAGAGGGCGGCGATTCGAGGTCAGCTCAAACGCGAGCGTCGAGGCATGGGCGCGTCGCGCCGCCGCGCGGATGGGGGGCGGAGCCGCGTCGATGATGACCGTGCAACGCCCTGCGGCCAGACGCACGAAGCCCATGGCCCGGTCGCCCACGGCCCCGAGACGCTGCGTTACCAGCCGGTCATGCGTGGCCAGCGCCTCGGCCAGCGCCCCTTCCGCCCCGCGCCCACCGCCATGGAACCGCGCCAGCCCGCCATCGGCATGACGCAGCACGCGCAGCGCTGCCGCGATCCGGTCCAGCTGCGCCAGCAGCTCGGCAGGCGGGGGCTTGCCCTGGTCGGCCAGTGCCTGCGCCGCCCAGCTTAGCAATTCGAAGACGGACAGCAATTCTTCGGGATTGCGCGTCGGCAGCCCGCCATCGGCCCCGATCAGCACAGCGCTGGTACTCACCATCTGCTGCGTCACGAAAGGCACATTGCCCGACAGACCTTCAAGCGCCAGCGCGGCATATAGCTGGCCGACCTGCGCCGCGATCCGGGGCAGGCCCGCTTCGGCGCGGCCTGCGCGGCGCGACAGGTAATCGGCATGAAGTCCGATGGAATGCAAAAACCGCGCCTGATCGTGCGCAGGCATCCCCTGCAAGAGAAACAGCGCATGGCCGATCATGCGGATCACGCGCTGCCCGGCCAGCCCCGGCACCCAGCCCGGCCCGGCCCCGCGCCCGAAACGGCTGATCCAGTCCAGCACCCCGGATTGCGCCAGCGCGCGCGCGGGCGCATCGCCCAGAACAGCCAGATGATCGAGCCATTCGAAACTGTGCAGCGCATCCACGGCCTCGGCGCTTTCGGCGCTGAAGGGCACCCGGCCCTGCGCCTCGATCAGCTCGCCCGCCATCAGGAAATTGCCCGCCAGCATCTGCCGCCCGCGTGCATATTGGCCGATCATGCGCGGCTCGGGGTGGGACACCAGTGCGGTGGGTCGGATCCGCAGCGCACGCCAGCGCACCAGTATCCGGTCGATCAGCCGGACAGGCGTGGTTCCGATAGGGCCGGGCTCGGTCACTGGGGCGGCGCCTCTCGCAGAGAAGGGACTGCGTTGATATTGCGTTGGGTCGTTTTCAGATACCTATATCTGGACCGTTGGGCAAGGATTCGGCGTGCAGAATAGCGGCGGCGCAGCGCTCAGGCCACATGTTGCAGGGCGGCGATGAAAAACCCGTCCATGCCGCCGGTTTCAGCCCGGAAATCGGGCCTTGTGCGCAAACCGCCACCGGGCGCGCGGGCCTCGGGAGGCAGCCCCGCGATGTCAGTCGGCAGCAGGCGCACAGAGTGGCGCGCGAGCGCCTGCGCGATCTGGTCCTCGCCTTCTTCGGGCAAGAGCGAACAGGTGCAGTAAACCACGCGCCCGCCTGCTGCCAGCAGCCCCTGCGCCGGGTCCAGCACACGGTCGAGAAGCTGCGCCTGCAGCGTCTGCAACGCCTTCACATCCTCGCGCGCGCGGATCAGGGGCAGCTCGGGATGGCGGCGGATCGTGCCGGTGGCCGAACAGGGCGCATCGAGCAGGATCGCGTCAAAGGGCTGCGCAGGCTGCCAGCTCAGCGCATCATCCGTGACCAGCTCTGCCGCAAGCCCGGTGCGGGTCAGGTTCTCGCGCAGCCGCGCCATGCGCGCGGGCGAGATATCGAGCGCTGTCACCTGCGCGCCCCCTGCTGCAAGCTGCATCGTCTTGCCGCCCGGTGCGGCGCAAAGGTCCAGCACCCGCAGCCCCGCGACATCGCCCAGCGCTTTTGCGGGCAGGCTGGCCGCTGCATCCTGCACCCAGAACGCACCGGCCTCATAGCCCGGCAGCGCGGTGATCTGCCGGTAGTCCTGCAGGCGCAGAGAGCCTGTCGGCAGCATCTCGCCTGCCAGACCCTCGGGGCGCGCACCTTTCAGCGTCAGATCCAGCGGCGCGGGGCGCTGATGCGCCGCTTCAATCGCCTGCGTGATCTTCGCGCCATATGCGTTCTGCAGCGCCCCGCGCAGCCAGCCGGGCAGGCGCGGCACAGGGGTTGCGTCCCAGCCGCCGGCCCCGGCCACTTGCCGCAGCACAGCATTGGTCAGCCCGGCGAGTTTCGGAAACTCCTCGCGCCGCACCAGTTCGACCGCATCATTGATCACCCCATGCGCAGGGGCCCCAAGCGCCAGCATCTCGACCACGGCCAGCCGCAGCACCCAGAGCACCGGCTCGGGCGGGGTCTTGCGCAGGGGTTTGCGGAGCAGCGTGTCAGCGCGGCCATGCTGGCGGAAGCATTCCAGCGCCAGACGCTGCGCGCGGGCGCGGGCCTCGGGGGGCATCTCGCGGAAGCTTTCGGGCGGGCGGGCCAGCACTTCGGACAGCCCCATGCGCGTTCCGATCACTGTGGCGATCAGGTCGATTGCAGCAATGCGCGGGGCGAGCGAGGGGCTTTGGGGCATGGCGGTTCTTGTCCTGTGATGCGCGCGCGGTATATCACGAGGCAATCAGAGGCAAGGAAAAGCACCATGAGCGACGAAACCGACACCCCGCCCCAGAGCGAAGAAGAGCGCCGCGCCGCCCTGCCCGAAGTCGCGCGCCGCGCGCTGGAAGAGGCCGATGCGCGGCGCGCGGCAGCTGCCGAAGAACAGCGCCCGATTGAGCTGGGCGGGCGCAAGGGGCCCGAGCCTGTGCGCTATGGCGATTGGGAGAAAAAGGGCATCGCGATCGATTTCTGAGCGGGGCCGATGCTTCAGCCCGGCTCTGTATATTGCACCGCGACGGCATCCACGGGATTGATCTGTATTTCGGTCCAGTCAGCGCAAGTCCGCTCGCCGCTGGCAACCTGCGGGAAGACCCGCCCCTGCTCCACGACAGTCCATTCAGGGGCGAGCGTGATACACACATTCACAGGCCAGTCGCGCGCGCTGTTGTGATGCATGACCACAGCCCACATATCTGGCGGACCCACAGACGGGTGTACCACGAAAGCGCGTGACATATCATCGAGATCCTGAGTGGGAAAGCGCGGAAACACCCCGGCCACATCCACTGAAATGCGCGACAGGTCCGAGAAATCTGCGCTGGCGTCATCGACTTGCCCTTCGAACAGATCATCCATGCCTTCGCGCAGCTCATCTATGAAATACGCGGCAAAGTCATCGCGTTCGGCCTGGTCCATCTCCTGCAGTTCATAGGCAGCACTGCCGACGACACTGTTCGCAAACTGCACTGTGCCATCCGATTGGAAGACGATTTCGTACGCATTTGACTCGATTTCATCGAAGATGCATCCGGCCAGCAGGACCGGCAAAAACACCAGACTGGCACGTTGAAGGCTGGTTTGAAGGAACATGAAACTCTTTCGACAAGTGTGGGATTCCAGAAGGTTATGGCAGGCCAGCGCCAAACGCAATCGGCGAAACCACGGGAATGCACTGAAAACACGGTTCTTTGCGTCACCTTTCTGGCCAAGATCTGGTAGGCTGATGCCTGTCGGGAAACAGGAGGATCTCATGCGCTCTGTACTGACGGTGCTCTGCGCCTGTCTTTTCAGCCTGTCACTGGCCCATGCCGACCCCGCGCAATGGCGTGCACAGTGGCCGGATACCGATTTCAGCCGTGCTGCGGTCCCGTTCGATGAGATCTTCTCGGGCGGCCCGCCCAAGGACGGGATCCCTGCCATCTGGGAGCCGGACATGCGCGCGGCCTCAACCGAGACCCGGCTGGCCCCGCGCGAGCCTGTCATGACCTATGTCCCGGATAACGGCCCCGCCCGCGCCTATCCGATCCGCTATCTGATGTGGCATGAGATCGTGAATGATGTGGTCGACGGGGTGCCGATTGCCGTGACCTATTGCCCGTTGTGCAATTCCGCGATGGTGTTTGACGCGCGGATTGACGGGCTGCGCCATACATTCGGCGTCTCTGGCCTGCTGCGCCATTCCGACATGATCATGTATGACCGCGAAACCGAAAGCTGGTGGCAGCAGGCCATTGGCGAGGCTGTGATCGGCGCGCATATGGGCCAGCAGCTGCACCAGCTTCCGGCATGGATGGAGGCTTGGGCCGAGTTTCAGGCAGCCTATCCTGATGGGCTGGTGATGGAGGAACCCGATTGGCGGCGCGCTTACGGATCAAACCCTTATGTGAATTATGACACGTCGGCGCGACCCTTCCTCTATCAGGGCGAGAACCCGCCCCATGGCATCAACCCGCTGGAGCGCGTCGTGCGGGTGGGTGAGCGCGCCTGGACCTATACCCGCCTGCGCGAAGCAGGCGAGATCCGCGAGGCGGGTGTGGTGCTGAGCTGGCACGAGGGGCAGGCCTCGGCGCTTGACAGCCGCGATATCAGCGCCGGGCGCG
>SKRP01000069.1 GCA_007118445.1 Natronohydrobacter sp. | reverse complement strand
GCGACCAGATCAACTCCAGCCAGGTGGCGAAACTGTCGCGGAACGCGGTATGAGTACAGTACCCCCACAGCAGGCAGCATCTTGGTGGACAGCATCCACAGCAGGATATCCTTGGTGCGGTTCGAGGGCACGAAGGCCATCGACCAGGCCGCCGGGATCGCGATGATCATGCCAAGGATCGTTGATCCGCCCGCGATGATGATCGAGTTCCACAGGAAGCGGCTGTAATTCGAGCGTTCCTGCACCACGCGGTAATTCTCCAGCGTCCAGTCGAAGAAGAACCACACGGGCGGGTCGGCGATGGCCTGCGCCTCGGTCTTGAAGCTGGTCAGGATCGTCCAGAGGATCGGAAAGAAGATCAACAGGCCGATGGTCCAGGCGATGAAGGTATTGAGTGACTTGCGTTGTGTCGTGACAGAGCGTGCCATGGTTCCCTCCCCTCAGCGGTCCAGATTCTTGCCGACGATGCGCATCAGAAAGAGCGCAAAGATATTGGCAAGGATCACCGCATAAATCCCCCCGGCAGAGCCAAGGCCCACATTCTGGCTTTCCAGCACGCGCTGGAAGATCAGATAGGTCAGCGTGCGGGTGCCGAATGACCCCTGCGTGGTGACGAAGATCTCGGCGAAGATCGCCAGCAGGAAAATCGTCTGGATCAGGATCACGATGGTGATGGCGCGCGCAAGATGCGGCAGGATGATATGCCAGAAGCGCGACAGAACCGGGGCGCCGTCCATCTCGGCGGCTTCCAGCTGTTCGCTGTCGAGCGACTGGATCGCCGTCAGCAGGATCAGCGTGGCGAAGGGCAGCCATTGCCAGGACACGATCATGATGATCGACAGCATCGAGGCATCCGACAGCCAGATCACCGGATCCGCGCCGAAGAATCGCCACAGATGCGACAAAAGCCCGTTATTGGGGTCCATGAACATGTTCTTCCACACCAGCCCCGAAACGGTCGGCATGACGAAGAAGGGCGCGATGACCAGGATCCGCACCATCCCCTGCCCCCACATCGGCTGATCGAGCAGGATCGCGAGCAGGATGCCAAGGCTGACCGTGATCAGCAGTACACCACCGACAATGATGATGGTCGCCTGAACCGAGGGCCAGAAGGCGCTGGAGCTGACGAAACGGGCGTAATTCTCGAAACCGACCCAGCCCTGAAACCCGCCACGCAAGGGCAGATAGCGCTGGAAAGAGAAAATGAGCGTGAGTGTCAGGGGCACCAGCATCCAGCCCAGAAGCAGGATGACCGCAGGTGCCAGCATCAACCGCGCAGCAGAGCGCGAAGCCTTGGTGGACATGGCACTGGCCTTTCATCGGGGCAAGCCGGGCTTGCCGATGTGGAGGGAAATGGAGCGGGGCGCGAGGAGGACGCCCCGCTCCTGAAGCAGCAGGGGCTCAGTAACCTGCTGCTTCCATTTCATCCGTCACCAGCGCCTGCGCGCGGGCAAGGGCCTGTTCCGGGGTCTGCTGGCCTGCAACCATGGCAGAGAATTCCTGCCCGGCCTGCGTGCCGATACCTGCCCATTCGGGGATCGCGACAAACTGGATGCCGACATAGGGCACCGGATCAACTGTCGGGTTGTTCGGATCGGCCGCGTTGATCGAGCGCAGAGTCATGTCAGCGAAAGGCACGGCAGCATATTCCGGGTTCTCATAGAGCGAGGTGCGGCTGCCCGGAGGCACATTTGCCCAGCCCTCGCGCTCGGCGACCAGTTCCAGATAATCCTTGGAAGTGGCCCAGTTGATGAACTCCATCGCGGCCTCTTCCTGCTGGGTGCCAGCCGGGATGGCCAGTGCCCAGGCCCAGAGCCAGTTGGCGCGCTTGTCCATGCCATCCTTGTTCGGGGCCAGTGCGAAACCCACGCTGTCGGCCACAGTCGAGTCGTCAGGATTGGTCACGAAGCTGGCGGCCACGGTCGCATCGATCCACATGCCGCAACGGCCCTGCTGGAACAGCGTCAGGTTCTCGTTGAACCCGTTATTCGCAGCCCCTGCCGGCCCGTAATTCTGCAGCAGGTCATTGTAGAATGTGACCGCCTCCAGCCATTCCGGGCTGTCAAGTTGCGCTTCCCAGTTCTCGTTGAACCAACGCGCGCCGAAGGAATTGGCGACGGTGGTGATGAAGGCCATGTTCTCGCCCCACCCGGCGCGGCCCCTCATGCAGATCCCGTTGATATTGTTGTCGCGATCCGTCATCGCGGCAGCAGCAGCGGCGATATCATCCCAGGTGGGTTCCTCGGGCATTTCCATCCCGGCCGCTTCCATCAGGTCGGTGCGATACATCACCATCGAGCTTTCGCCATAGAAGGGCGCGGCATACAGGCTGCCCTCATAGGACAGACCTGCGCGCATGGCGGGCAGGATATCGTCGATGTCATACTCTTCAGGCAGCCCGTCAAGCGAGACCAGCCAGCCGCGCTCGGCCCAGATCGGGGCCTCGTACATGCCGATGGTCATGACGTCGAACTGCCCGCCGCTGGTGGCGATATCCTGCGTGACGCGCTGGCGCAGGATGTTCTCCTCAAGGATCACCCATTCCAGCTCGATGCCCGTCGCTTCGGTAAATTCGCCGCTCAGCCCCTGCATACGGATCATGTCGCCATTATTGACCGTCGCGATGGTCAGGCTCTGGGCAAAGGCCCCTGACGCAGCAATGAGCGAAATCGCTGTGGTCGCAGCGAGTGTTTGTCCGAGTTTCATCTGATTCCTCCCTGAACGATGTCTCCGGTTCAGAAAGGTAATCAAAAACGTCCCTCGCGGTCAATATAAATTTTACGCGCGAAAATTTTTATGCGGACATGCGCAGCACCAGCTTGGTCTTGAACAGTATTTCCTCGCGTTCGGGGGCAGGGGTGCCGCGCTCGATCATGTCGAACAGGATCTCGACCGAGCGGTTGGACACAGAATCATAATCATGCGCGACCGTGGTCAGCGGCGGGCAACTGAACCGCGCGAAAGGATGATCGTCATGCGACATGACGCGCAGCGCATGGTCCTTGCCGTAGCCGATCGACAGGCCCTTCTCGTAGCAGGCGGTCAGAAAGCCCAGCGCCAGCCGGTCATTGCTGCACAGCACCGTGTCGGTTTCCAGCGCATCCTCGGCCAGCGCCTTCAGCCCGCCCTCATAGCCGATACGCTCGAAATCCCAGCCCTCGCCCGCGACAGCGATGATCCGCACAGGCTGGCCAAGCCGTTCCATCGCGGCGATATAGGCATGGCGGCGCTTGTTGGCATTGGGATTGGCCGGGGTGCGCATTTCAAAAAACACCGGCGGCGACCCGGTCCGGGCCAGATATTCCACGCTCTGGGTGACGAAATCCGCATTGTCCGACCCGACAAAAGCCGCCCCCAGATCGCTGATATTGCTGTCAAACAGCACAGTCGGCACATCAGCACAAAAGCGCTCGACCGCCTCTCTGTCCGAAGCCCGCCCCAGAGGGGCCAACAAGACTCCGGCGGGCTTGAGCACGCGCAGGCTTTCGAGAATGTTGTTTTCCAGCTTCTGCTGGCCATGCGCCGAAAACAGGATCGGCCAGAACCCGGCCTCGATGCAGCGCAGCTCGATCCGGCGGGCAATTTCGGCAAAGAAAGGATCGGCCAGAAACGGCACGACAATGCCCACGATCTTGGTCAGTTTGCGGTTCTGGTTGACCGCGAAAATATTGGGACGGTAGTCATATTGCTCCAGCGCGGCCTCGATGCGCTGGCGGGTCGAACTGCGCACGCTTTCGGGATCCTGAAAGTATTTCGACACAGTGGGCCGGGAAATGCCGCTCAGCGCGGCAAACTCTTCCATATTGCGTAGCTTCGGGGTCTTCACCTGCGCCCTTCCCTGCCTGACTGCCGGCATGACAGAAATTTTCCTCTTCGCAGTGTAATATTGACGCGCGTCAAGAGGCAATACGAAATCGGTCAAATACTCCAGCCATTCCGCCCGCCATTCCGCCCCAGGCGCGATGCATCCGCGCCCCAGAAAGCAAAATCGCGCAACCGGGTGCCGGATGCGCTTCGATCGCGATTGCTCGGCAAGCAGATACGAATGCAGTGCGGTCGCGCAGGCAGCAAGTGCCGCACGGCAGGCCGATCATCTGATCAGCAAGCCCGGATGCCCGCAGCGGAAGGTTCGCCCTGTCCGAAGCGCCGCGCCTCTGCCAGCAGCGCGGCGAGAACCGGCGTATGCGGCTCTCGCCAGGGCGCGATCAGCCCGACCTGCTTGGCCTCGCTCTCGCCGGACAGCGGCACGGCCTGCAGCTCTGGCGTGTTGGAAAACAACTGCGCCGTATGTGCATTGACCACACTGACCCATGGCCCGGCCTGCACATGGGCAATCAGTGTCAGGATGGAATTCGATTCCAGCTGCGGCACGCTCTCGACCCCGGCGCGGGCCAGTTCGGCATTGATGATACGCCGGTTCTGCATATCCGGCGTGAGCAGACACAGCGGCAACCCTGACAAATCCGCCCAGCCCAGCACACCCTGGCTGGCCATCGGGTGATCGCTCCGGGTCAGCAGCAGATAACGCTCGGTATAAAGCGACACTGTCACCACCCGGCCCAGCGGTTCATTGTCCAGATAAGAGATGCCCGCATCAAGCTGCAAGGTTTCGATCTGCTGCAGGATCTCGATCGAGGAGCGCGCGAGGATTTCCAGCCGCACCTTGGGATTGGCGCGCAGATAGGGGCCGGTCAGCCGCGCGATCATCGGCAGCGCGGTCGGCACCACCCCCAGCCGCAGATTGCCCGACAGCCCGTGCCGCGCCGCGCGCATTTCCTCGCGCAGGGTGCGGCTGTCACCCACGATCCGGATTGCCCAGTCCAGCACGCGCGCGCCTTCGGGCGTCAGCCCCTCGAAGCGCGAGCCGCGCCAGACAAGCTGCACGCCCAGCTCGCCCTCAAGCGTCTTGATCGCGGCAGAGAGCGAGGGCTGGGTCACGCCCATGCGTTCGGCCGCGCGCCCGAAATGGCGCGTCTGGGCCAAAGCGATGAACATTTCCAGCCGGTCGAGCATGGCCTCTGTTCTGCCCTGTGGCACAGGGGCGGCGCAAGAGCCAGAATCGGCGCGTGGCCTCTTGTTGTGCGGGAGGCCGCGCCTTATGTGCGGGCGCATGAAGATACCATTTGTAAATCGCGCGCCCCGGGTGGCTGTTCTGCGGCTGCAGGGGATGATCGCGGCGGGCGGTCGTCCGGGACAGCTCAATGATGCGGTCCTCGCGCCCGTGATCGAGGCCGCGTTTCGCCGTGGCAAACCGTCCGCCGTGGCGCTGGTGCTGAATTCGCCCGGCGGCTCGCCAGTGCAATCGGCGCTGATCGCAGCGCGCATCCGGCGGCTGGCCGAAGAAACCGAGCTGCCGGTTTTCGGCTTTGTCGAGGATGTGGCGGCCTCGGGCGGCTACTGGCTGGCCACGGCCGCCGATGAGGTCTTTGCCGATGCCAATTCGATCATCGGCTCGATCGGGGTGATTTCGGCCAGCTTCGGGCTGCAGGACGCGATTGCAAAACTGGGCGTCGAGCGGCGCGTTTACACTGCGGGCAAGTCGAAATCACAGCTTGATCCGTTCCGCCCCGAGAACCCCGAGGATGTGGCGCGGCTGACCGGGCTGATGGAGCAGATCCATGCCAATTTCATCGCTCAGGTGCAGGATCGGCGCGCCGCGAAACTGGCCGATGATGACCGCCTGTTTACCGGCGAGTTCTGGCTGGGCCGTCAGGCCGTCGAGCTGGGGCTGGTGGACGGGATCGGCCATCTGGCGCCAGTGATGAAAGAACGCTTTGGCGACAAGGTGAAGTTCCGCAGCTATGGTGTCCGCCGCCCGCTGCTGGCGCGGTTCGGCCTGTCGCTGATGGGCGATGCGGTGGCACTGGCGGAAGAACGCGCGCTTTATGCGCGCTTCGGGCTGTAGCGCCATGATCTTCAAGATCGTCACAGCCTTTCTGGTCTTCATGGTGGTGATGGGGGCCGTGCAGAAATGGCTGAACCCCGAGCGCAAGACCCCGATCGACCGGCTGCGCAGCGCGAAACTGCCCCGCCCGCGCAAATGCAAGAGCTGCGGCAAATTTCTTCTCGGCGGCGAGAATTGCCGCTGCAAGGATAAGTAACCCATGTTGATCGATATCGCCCAGGTGCTGGGCGGCTTGGCGATCCTGCTTCTGGCAGGGGATCTGCTGGTGCGCGGCGCGGTCAATCTGGCGCTGCGCTTCGGTGTCCCGGCGCTGATGGTGGGCATGACCGTCGTGGCCTTCGGCACTTCGGCCCCGGAACTGCTGGTTTCGGTCAAGGCGGTGCTGGCGGATGCAGGCGGGCTGGCGCTGGGCAATGTGGTGGGCTCGAATATCGCCAATATCCTGCTGGTCATGGGGTTGCCCGCGCTGATCGCGCCTGTGCTGATCGGCCGCGAGAGCCTGCGCGATTATGCGATCATGCTGGCGGTGACAGTCCTGTTCATCGGGCTGGCCCTGACCGGGGTGTTCGCATTCTGGCAGGCCATGGTGTTGCTGGCCGTGTTCGCGCTGTTCATGGCGGAAAGCATCTGGCGCGGGCAGCGCGCGCGTATGGAACCAGAGGAGCTGGAAGGCGCCGACCCCGCGCTTGCGGGTCACAAACTGGTGCTGTTTCTGGCGCTCGGGCTGATCGGCTTGCCGCTGGGGGCGAATCTGCTGGTCGCAGGCGCGGTCGATATCGCCGAGGCGCTGGGCGTATCGGATGTCATCATCGGGCTGACCATCGTCGCGATCGGCACTTCGCTGCCGGAACTGGCCACAACGCTCATGGCTGCGATCCGCCGCGAGGGTGGGGTCGCGTTGGGCAATATCCTTGGCTCGAACATCTTCAACCTGCTGTTCATCCTTGGTGTGGCCGGGCTGGTGGGACCGCTGCATGTGCCCGACACGATGCTGCGGCTGGATGTCTGGGTCATGCTGGGGGCGGCCCTGATCATCGCCCCCTTCATCTGGAGTGGCCGGGCCATCGGGCGCGTGACCGGCGCGCTCTTGCTTTCAGCATATGGCGGCTACATCTGGCTTCTGTTTCACTTCGGGGGCTGAGCTATGACACGGGCATTGGTAACAGGCGGCGCGAAACGGCTGGGGCGGGCAATGGCGCTCTCTCTGGCCGCGCGCGGGCATGATGTGGCGATTCATTACGCCAGCTCGGCCATGGCTGCCGAAGAGCTTGCGCACCAGATCGAGGGCATGGGCCGTCGCGCCATCTGCCTGCGTGCCGATCTGCTCGATGAGGACGCTCTTGCCCCGCTTTTGCCAGAGGCGGCGCGAGAGCTTGGCGGTCCGCTGAGCGTGCTGGTCAACAATGCCTCGATCTTCGAGCAGGACAGCATCGCCACGGCCACGCGCGACAGCTGGGACCGTCACATGATGTCGAACCTGCGCGCGCCTTTCGTCCTGACCCAGAGTTTTGCCGCGCAATGCCCCGACCCGGTGCAGGACGAGGCCGGTGAGCCTGTGGCGCAAGGGCTGGTGGTCAATCTGATCGACCAGAAGGTGCGCAAACTGACCCCGC
This sequence comes from Natronohydrobacter sp., assembly GCA_007118445.1. Taxonomy (GTDB): domain Bacteria; phylum Pseudomonadota; class Alphaproteobacteria; order Rhodobacterales; family Rhodobacteraceae; genus Roseinatronobacter. Next base: position 2,288 of record SKRP01000069.1, on the reverse strand, counting down.
AGCACATGACCTATTCGATTGCCAAGATGGGGCTCTGGGCCTTCACGCAGATGGCCGCGCAGGAACTTGGCCCGCGCGTGCGGGTCAATGCGATCGGGCCGGGGCCGACCCTGCAGGCCGAAGAACAGCCCGCAGCAGAGTATCTCAACAGCCGCGCCGCGACAGTTCTGGGGCGCGGCGCAAACCTTGATGATATCACTGCAGCGCTGGGTTTTTTCCTCGATTCAAAGGCTGTTACCGGCCAGCTTTTATGCGTTGATGGCGGTCAGCATCTGGTCTGGCAGACACCGGATCTGGGCTGACGGGCTGCGGAAAACCTGCCCTCGTGATGCAAGTTGTGCACTGCTCACAAATCTGTCACAGAGTTGCGATGAAAACATCATAGTTTTCATATGCTTGCCCGCTCGCAATTTATTTCCATTAAATATCAGAAGGTTATTAATATGCCTATTTTTTATGCAGATCTCCAAATCGCGTGATTTACAAGGGGTAACCCGTGTGAACCGATATTCACCCACAGAGTTATCCACAGATTTGGTGGACAGGAATCCGGTTGAAGCCCTGGCGAAAAGATTGCAGATCATGGCAGAATCACGCACAGATCAGACATGCACGATCCGACCCAGCCTGTAGCTTCTTCTGTCGCTGACCTGCGCGGCCATGACTGTATCGCGGCGCATGTGAAGCAACTCGACGGCTCGCCCGGTGTTTACCGGATGCTGAACGAGAAATCCGAAGTGCTCTATGTCGGCAAGGCACGCAATCTGCGGGCGCGGGTGTCGAATTATGCGCGCCCCTCGGGGCATTCGGCGCGGATCGCGCGGATGATTTCCGAAACGGCGTCGATGATGTTCCTGACCACGCGCACCGAGACCGAGGCGCTGCTGCTGGAACAGAATCTGATCAAGCAGTTGAAGCCGCGCTACAATGTGCTGTTGCGCGACGACAAGAGCTTTCCCTATATCCTGCTGCCGAAGGATCATGCCTATCCGCAACTGCGCAAGCATCGCGGGCGGCGGGCAGTGAAGGGCAGCTATTTCGGCCCCTTCGCCTCTGCCGGGGCAGTGAACCGGACGCTGAACCAGTTGCAGCGCGTGTTTCTGCTGCGCAACTGCACGGATTCGGTGTTCAACAGCCGGACCCGACCCTGTCTGCTCTATCAGATCAAGCGCTGTTCGGCCCCGTGCGTAGGTTACATTTCCGAACATGACTATGCGGGGCTGGTCGCAGATGCCGAGCGCTTCCTGTCCGGAAAAAGCACGAAGATTCAGGCACAACTCGCTGAAGAAATGGCAAAAGCTGCCGAGGCGATGGAGTTTGAACGCGCAGCCGCCCTGCGCGACCGCATCCGGGCACTTACACAAGTTCAACAAAGCCAGGGGATCAACCCGCGTTCTGTGACCGAGGCCGATGTGATCGCGCTGCATCTGGAAAAGGGACAAGCCTGCGTGCAGGTGTTTTTCATCCGGGCGGGCCAGAGCTGGGGCAATCGCGATTTCTACCCGGCGACCGGGGCGGGGGCGGAAGAGCCGGAGATCCTCGAAGCCTTTCTTGGGCAGTTCTATGACAGCAAGGAACCACCGCGTCAGGTGATCCTGTCGCATGGGATCGAAAACGCGGACCTGATGGCGCAGCTTCTGTCCGAACGCGCGGGGCGCAAGGTCGAGCTTCTGGTGCCGCAGCGGGGCGAGAAGGCCGAACTGGTCGAGAACGCCGCCCGCAATGCCCGCGAGGCTCTGGCGATGCGCATGGCGTCAAGCGCGGCGCAGGGGCGGATGCTGGAGGGGCTGGCAGACGCTTTCGGGCTGGACGCCCCGCCGACCCGCGTCGAAGTCTATGACAACAGCCATATCCAGGGCACGGATGCGGTCGGCGCAATGATCGTGGTGGGGCGGGACGGGTTCATCAAAAGCCAGTATCGCAAATTCAACATCCGCGGCGACGGGATCGCGGCGGGCGATGATTTCGGCATGATGAAGGAAGTGCTGACGCGCCGTTTCGAACGGCTGCTGAAAGAAGACCCCGACCGCGAGGGCGAAACCTGGCCGGACCTCTTGCTGATCGACGGGGGCGCGGGGCAGGTCAGCGCAGTGGCCGGGATCATGGCCGATCTGGGGGTCGAGGATATTCCGGTTGTGGGTGTCGCCAAGGGGATCGACCGCGATGCGGGCAAGGAGGAATTTCACCGCCCCGGTGGGCGACCTTTCGCGCTGCGCCACAATGACCCGGTGCTGTATTTCGTGCAGCGTCTGCGCGATGAGGCGCATCGCTTTGCCATCGGCACGCAT
>SKRP01000064.1 GCA_007118445.1 Natronohydrobacter sp. | reverse complement strand
TCACCCCGGTCCGGGGCGCGGGCGCGCATCCTTTCTACCAATGGCTGCGCGACGAACACGGGCATGTGCCGAGCTGGAATTTCAACAAGGCGCTGATCGGACCGGAAGGGGAACTGCTGGGCTTCTGGGGGTCGGGCACCCGGCCCAATACCCGTGCGATCACGCGCCCCATTCGCGCTGCCCTGCCGTGACGCCGGTCTTTATCGGCTCTGAAATCTATCGCGGCTCCAGCTATGGGCCGGCGCATCCGCTGCATATTCCGCGCGTGTCCACGGTGATGGATCTGAGCCGCGCGCTGGGCTGGTTCGCGCCGGGCCAGTACCGGATCAGTCCGCGCGCAAAATCTGCTGCGCTGACCGGATTTCATACGTCTGATTATGTCGCGGCGCTGGAACGGGCCGAGGCAGCACAGGCCGTGGACGCGCAGACTTGCGACCGTCATGGGCTGGGCACCACCGCAAATCCGGTGTTCGCCGAGATGTTTCGCCGCCCCGCGACAGGTGCAGGTGGCGTGATGCTGGCTGCCGAACTGGTGCGCGAGGGCGGTGTGGTGCATGTGCCGGGGGGCGGAACGCATCACGCTTTTGCTGATCGCGCGAACGGGTTTTGCTATCTGAACGATCCGGTCCTGTGCCTGCTGGCGCTGCGGGGCTTGGGCCTTTCGCGCATCGCCTATGTCGATATCGACGCGCATCATTGCGACGGGGTGCAGGCGGCGCTGGGGTCGGCCGAGGATATGCTGCTGATCTCGGTTCATGAGGAGCGACGCTGGCCTTTCACTGGTGCGCTGGGCGATGACGGGGGTGGGCGCGCAATCAACCTGCCTGTGCCCAAAGGGTTCAATGACAGCGAGATGCAGGCCGTGCTGGACCGGCTGATCCTGCCTGTGCTCGAGCGCTACGACCCGCAGGCCGTGGTGCTGCAATGCGGTGCAGATGCAGTCGAGGAAGACCCGCTGTCGCGCCTGGCGCTGTCGAACAATGCCCATGTCTCGATCGCGCTTGCGCTGCGCGCGCTTGCGCCGCGGCTGATCGTGCTGGGCGGTGGCGGCTATAACCCGTGGTCAGTGGCGCGCTGCTGGACAAGGGTCTGGGGCGCGTTGAACGGACTGACCTGCGAAGGCGCGTTGCCTGATACTGCGCAGGCGGTGCTGGCTGGGCTGTCCTGGAACAGGCGCGCGCCGGGGCGGGTGCCAGCCGAGCGCTGGTGGACCACGCTGCAGGACGCGCCGCGCGTTGGCCCTGTGCGGAGTGAAGTGCTGGAGCGGCTGGCATGGCTGCAACCCGCTACGGCCCGCCCGCATCCGCTGCTGGCTGTCCCGGGGCCGTGATCAGCCCCGGTCTGGCTGTCATTCCGAAGGTAAAATCGCCGCAATGGCCAAACGACTGCCGCCCCGTCTTGCACGCGCCGCCCTGCACGCATAAGGAGTGGCGCGACAAGTCTCAGGGGGAAGGGGTCGGCCCATGCCGCTTCTGGTGATGAAATTCGGAGGCACCTCGGTCGCCAATCTGGAGCGCATCCGCAATGCTGCCGAAAAGGTGCGTGCCGAGGTCGAACGCGGCTATGATGTGATCGTCATCGTTTCGGCCATGTCGGGCAAGACCAATGAACTGGTCGGATGGGTCAACGAGACCTCGCCGCTTTATGATGCGCGCGAATATGATGCTGTGGTCAGTTCCGGCGAGAATGTGACGGCGGGGCTGATGGCGCTGACGCTGCAGGAAATGGATGTACCCGCGCGGTCCTGGCAGGGCTGGCAGGTGCCGATCCAGACCACAAGCGCGCATGGGGCGGCGCGGTTCATGGATATCCCGCGCGCCAATCTGGATGCGAAATTCTCTGAAGGGTTCCGGGTCGCGGTCATCGCGGGTTTTCAGGGCGTCAGCGCCGAAGGCCGGATCACCACGCTGGGGCGCGGTGGGTCCGATACCACGGCTGTCGCTTTTGCCGCCGCGTTCGATGCCGAACGCTGCGATATCTACACCGATGTGGACGGGATTTACACGACCGACCCGCGCATTACCTCGAAAGCCCGGCGGCTGGAAAAGATCAGCTTCGAGGAGATGCTGGAACTGGCATCGCTGGGCGCGAAGGTGCTGCAGACGCGCTCGGTGGAACTGGCGATGCGCTACAAGGTGCGGCTGCGTGTGCTGTCATCTTTCGATGATACCAACGAGCATTCAGGAACTCTGGTCTGTGATGAGGATGAAATCATGGAATCGAAAGTCGTCTCGGGCGTGGCCTATAGCCGCGAGGAAGCGAAACTGACCCTGGTCACGGTCGAGGACCGCCCCGGAATTGCTGCTGCGATCTTCGGGCCCCTGTCGGAAGCCGGGGTGAATGTGGACATGATCGTGCAGAATATCTCTGAAAACGCGCAGGGCCATGAAAAGCCCGTGACCGACATGACCTTTTCCTGCCCGGTCGATCAGGTCGGGCGCGCGCGCAAGGCGCTCGAGGCCGCGCGTGAGGCAGGCCAGATCACTTACGACCAGCTGGAAGTGGATACGGATGCGGCCAAGGTGTCGGTCGTGGGGATCGGGATGCGGTCGCACGCAG
>SKRP01000012.1 GCA_007118445.1 Natronohydrobacter sp. | reverse complement strand
GCGCGATGCGGTTCCAGTCGAGCGCGGGGTCAAAGGCCTCGGCGGTCCAGGTGGACAGCGAGGAGGGGTCGGTCACGCCCTTGGCATGGCCGACGATATTGCCGAAGAACCGCCGCTTCGTGCCCAGCATTTCCAGACCCCATGGGATCTTGGTCATCATGTTGGCAATGGATTTTGCGGTCAGCTTGGGCGGCGCGGACAAGCCGTTTTTCAGATCCTTGTGGCGCTGGCCCAGCACCTGCAGATCGACCGTGATCACGATGGCCGAACATTTCGCGGCATGGGCGCGCTCGAACAGGCGGCGCATGAAATCATCGTCTTTCAGCGTGTAGACCTGAAACCAGAAGGGTTTTTTCGTATGCGCGGCGACATCCTCGATGGAACAGATCGACATGGTCGACAGGGTGAAGGGCACGCCGAATTTCTCGGCGGCGCGGGCGGCCTTGATCTCGCCATCGGCGCATTGCATCCCCGTCAGCCCCACGGGCGCAAGCCCGACCGGCATGGCCACATCCTCGCCGATCATGGTGTTGCGCGTGCTGCGGCCCGACATATCCACCGCGACGCGCTGTTTCAGGCGGATATGCCGGAAATCGCTGGTGTTTTCGCGAAAGGTCTGTTCGGTCCAGCTGCCCGATTCCGCGTAATCATAAAACATGCGCGGTGTGCGTCGCTCATAAATACGGCGCAGATCCTCAATCGTCGTAATCACCGGCATGGTGCGTCTCCCCCTGAAATTGGTAAAAAACCTTTACCAGATGCAGTCGGGGCTGGCAAGATTATGTCCTGCGCTCTGGGCGCGGTTCGGCGGTCGCCGCCCGGTTTTCCAAGATTGACCGCGCCGGGATTATGTGATCACATTTCGCATGGTTGAAACCCTGATCCGCCCGTCAGTTACCTCGGAACCGCCCGCGCATGACCGGGTCTATCGCGGTTTGCGTGTGCAGGTGATGCATGGTGAATTGACACCGGGCCAGGCGCTGACGTTGCGCGGCATCGCACGGGAATACGGTGTGTCGATGACCCCTGCGCGCGAAGCCCTGAGGCGGTTGACCGCCGAAGGGGCGCTGACGCTCTCGGCCTCGGGGCGGGTCACGACGCCGGAACTGACGAATGACCGGATCGAGGAGCTGGCCCAGATCCGCGCGCTGCTGGAGCCCGAACTGGGCAGCCGGGCGCTGCGCCGCGCGCATCTGGCGCTGATTGACCGGATGGAGGCGATCAACGAGGCCAATGCCCGCGCGATCCATCTGCAGAACCCGGTGGATTACATCCGCACCAATCTGGAATTTCACCGCACCCTCTATCTGCGCGCGCAAAGCCCGGCGATGCTGGGATTGTTGGAAACGGTCTGGCTGCAGCTTGGTCCGACCATGCGCGCGCTCTACACGAAATTGCGCCGCACCACCGCGCCGCCGCATCACCGGCTGATCCTGGAAGCGTTGCGCGCAGGCGATGATGCGGCGCTGCGGCTGGCCCTGCGGACCGATGTGACACAGGGGTTGCGGCATTTGCAGGGGTGAGGCGCATGATGAAGAAGCTGTTGCTCATGACCATGCTGGGGGCGGGGTCTGCGCAAGGGCAGGGGTTCACGACGCAGGCCGAAGTGCAGCCGATCCTTGAGCTGACCCGCGCGAACTGGGTCGGTCTGGGTCAGGCCAGCGGGCGCGATCTTCTGTATTTCACGCATCTTCTGAGCTGGCGCTGCGGCATGGCCGAAATCCGCTACGGGCTGAACGGGGCGGCGGCGGAAAACGTGCTGCAGATGGAGCCCTGCCACCGCGACACGAACCAGCCCAATGCGATCCGCGAGTTGCCCTTTGTCAGCTACCCGCCGGGCACCATCGAGAGCGTGCATGTTGTCGTGCATTTTCCCGACGGGACGCAGATCGCCGAGGGTTTCACGCGCGCGGAGATCCGTATCGACTGACAGAGGGTTGCAGGATGCATCGGGACGACTGACAGTTACGCGCTGAAACGAAAAACACCCCCGAAGCTGCTTCGGGGGTGTTTTTTTCGGTCTTTGACAAGTCCGGGGCGCGGATCAGCTGGAGGGTTCGGGTTCCAGCCCGCCATCCTCATCCCCGCGTTTGCGCCCGCGGGTCTTGGGGATCGCCACCACCGATGGCGTGTTTGATGTCTGACCATCGTCATCATCATCGCCGCGCCCCAAGGGTTCGCCGCGCATGACGCGCCCGATTTCGGGTCCGGTCAGGGTCTCGTATTCCAGCAGACCCTGCGCCAGATTTTCCAGATCGTCACGATGTTCGGTCAGGATGCGCTTGGCGGTCTCGTAGCCTTCATTGACCAATTCGCGGACCTTGTCATCGATCATCTTCTGGGTGATGCCGGAATGGTTCGACCCGCCGCCGTAATTGCCCAGGAAACTCTGCTGTTCATTGGCGTAATCGACATAGCCCAGTTCCTGATCGAAGCCGAATTGCGTGACCATTGCGCGGGCGATCTTGGTGACCTGCTGGATATCGCTGGCCGCGCCCGAGGTGACAGCATCCTCGCCAAAGACCAGCTCTTCCGCCACACGCCCGCCCATCGCCATGGCGATCTTGGACTTGT
>SKRP01000149.1 GCA_007118445.1 Natronohydrobacter sp. | reverse complement strand
CGCAGGCTTCCTCTTCGGCTGGTGGATCGTCATGGCCCTGATGAAACGCCAGCCGCAGGCTTCCTCTTCGGCTGGTGGATCGTCATGGCCCTGATGAAACGCCCTGCTCTCTGGCCCGGAAATACCTCCCCGATGGAGCCCGGCCGGGTCGAGGGCCTGCTGACCTATGTGATCGTCGGCGTGATCCTCGGCGGGCGGCTGGGCTTCGTGCTGTTCTACCAGCCTGGCTATTACCTGTCCAATCCAGCGGAAATCCTGCGCATCTGGGAGGGCGGCATGTCCTTTCATGGCGGGTTTGCCGGTGTCATCGTGGCCGGGCTGGTCTTCTGCCGCCGCCATTCTGTCCCGCCGCTGCAGATCGCCGATGCCATGGCCCTTGTCGCACCCATCGGGATCGGGCTGGGGCGGGTTGCGAATTTCATCAATGCGGAACTCTGGGGCCGCCCGACACTGCAACCCTGGGGCGTGGTCTTTCCCGGCCCGCAGGCGCAATCCTGCCCGTTCGACTGGCCTGTCCCCTTCTGCGCGCGCCACCCCACGCAGCTTTACGAGGCCGCGCTGGAGGGGCTGGTGCTGTTCATCCTGCTCGCCTGGCTGGTCTGGCGGCGCGGCTGGCTGAAAACGCCCGGTGCCGTGACCGGGGTCTTTGTCGCAGGCTACGGGCTGGCGCGATTTACCGTCGAGTTCTTCCGCCAGCCGGATGCGCAATTCATCACGCTCGACAATCCGATGGGCCATGTCCTGAGCCTCGGGCCGCTGGGCCTGACCATGGGGCAGATGCTCTCGCTGCCGATGATCCTCGCGGGGCTGGCGCTGCTCTTCTGGCGCAGGCGGGCATGACGGCCCTGCGCGGGATCCTGCTGCGCCGGATCGCGCTGGACGGGCCGATGAGCCTGGCAGAATACATGACGCTCTGCCTGCTTCACCCCGAACATGGCTATTACACCACCCGTGACCCGCTGGGCGCGCAGGGCGATTTCATCACAGCGCCCGAAATCAGCCAGGTCTTCGGCGAGATGCTGGGCCTGTGGCTGGCGCAGGTCTGGATGGATCAGGGCAGGCCCGCACCCTTTACCCTTGCGGAACTTGGTCCCGGTCGCGGCACGCTGATGGCCGATGCGCTGCGCGCGACACGGGCCGTGCCGGGATTTCATACAGCGCTGCAGCTGCATCTGATCGAGGCCTCGCCTGTCCTGCGCAATGCGCAGGCGCAGCGTCTCGGCGACCATGCGCCTGACTTTCATGGCAATGCCGACACCCTGCCCGACCAGCCACTCTTCGTGCTCGCGAACGAGTTTTTCGACGCCCTGCCCATCCGCCAGTTCCAGCGCAAGGGCGCGGCCTGGGCCGAGCGGATGGTCGGCGCAGCCGATGGCCGCCTTGTCATGGGGCTGGCGCAACCTGCCCCGCTCGCAGCGCTCGACCACCGGCTGGATGACACATCCGAAGATCAGATCGTCGAGACCTGCGCCCCGGCCGGCCCGGTCATCGCCGCCATCGCCGCGCGCATCGCCGCGCGTGGCGGCGCGGCGCTGATCGTGGATTATGGCGACTGGCGCAGCCGGGGCGATACATTGCAGGCGCTGCGTCAGCACAGGTTCGACGATCCGCTGCTCAATCCGGGCGCGGCCGATCTGACCGCGCATGTGGATTTCGAAGCCCTCGCCGGGGCCGCCGCGCCCCTGCGCGCCACGCCGCTGACACCGCAGGGGCTGTTTCTGGAACGTCTGGGCAGCGCCGCCCGCGCCGAAAGACTGGCGGAGGCACTGGACGGGACGCGGCTGGAAAACCATCTTGCTGCATATAGACGCTTGACGCACCCCGAGGAAATGGGACAGTTGTTCAAGGTACTTGGCCTTGCGCCGCAGAATGCGCCAGAACTGCCCGGATTTGCGTGATGACCCTCGAGATCCTCACTTCTGACAGCCTTTCGCCCCTGCGCCACGGGTTCTTCACCCGCCGCGGAGGGGCCTCGTCGGGGATCTTTACCGGGCTGAATTGCGGGCCGGGATCGTCGGACCAGTCCGATACTGTGCGCATGAACCGCGCGCGCGTGGCCGAGGCGATGCAGGTCGCACCCGAAGCGCTTGTGACCTTGCATCAGACCCATTCGCCCGATGTGGTGGTGCTGGGCACGCTCTTGCCAGAGGACAGCCCACGCCCCGAAGCCGATGCCATGGTCACAGACCAGCCCGGACTTGCGCTGGCGATCCTGACGGCGGATTGTCAGCCTGTGCTTCTTGCCGACGCGCAGGCGCAGGTGATCGGCGCGGCACATGCAGGCTGGCGCGGGGCGCTGGACGGGGTTCTGGAAAACACTGTTGCCGCGATGGAAAAGCTTGGCGCAGAGCGCGCCCGCATCCGCGCAGTGATCGGCCCCTGCATCAGCCAGCGCGCCTATGAGGTGGGACAGGAATTTCTGGAGCGCTTTATGGACGAAGACCCGGATTACGGGCGCTTCTTCGTCAATGGTGTGGACGGGAAATATCTGTTTGATCTGGTGGGCTTCGGCCTGCACCGCTTGCGCGGCTGCGACATCGCCGAGGCGCACTGGATCGGCGAATGCACCTATAGCGACCCTGCGCGCTTCTATTCCTATCGCCGCTCCGTGCATGAAGGTCAGGCCGATTACGGGCGGCTGATCTCGGTCATCCGGCTGTAAGCGCAGTCCGCGGGAATACCCTTCAAACTCCTTGATCCTGTCCCAGTCCTGCCTGATTTGCAGGCGATTGTGAAACCTGAGCAGAACGCACATCATGTTCAGATGGAAGGACAGGACAGATGACAGATCAGCCGAAACAGCGCTGGATCACCGCAATGGTCTGTGAGGCGACGCAGGGCTTGCCCCCGTTGCCCTGGGAACGCGCAGCCAAACGCACGCGCCGTCTGCGCAGGAGCGCCGATCCAGAACTGACAGATTGCGCCTGAGCACATGGCTTAAAAGAAATTTCATCTGGCCGTTGGATACTCTTTTTCAGTACCGAGTATATTCAGTAAAAGTGCTATTAAATGGTAACGGGCGCTCGGGGTCGAGCGCCCTTTTTTCAGACTTGCGCTGTGTTCAGACGCAGCATCAGGCCGCGTCAGCCCGGGTTTCGACAAGTTTGCGGTCGGCCTGTTGTGTTGTATCAATCGCGATCTGGCGTGGTTTCAGCGCTTCGGGCAATTCGCGCAGCAGATCGATATGCAGCATCCCGTCGACATGCCGCGCGCCATTCACGCGGACATGATCGGCCAGATGGAAGCGCCGCTCGAAAGCGCGGGTCGCGATGCCGCGATGCAGATAATCGCGGGCGCTGTCATCCTCGGATGACCGACCTGTAACCAGCAATGCGTTTTCCTTGACTTCGACACTCAGATCATCAGCGGCGAAACCCGCCACGGCAATCGAGATGCGATAGGCATTCTCGGCGGTTTTCTCGATATTATAGGGGGGGTAGCTGGGGGCTTGCATATCTGCGGACAGAACGCGGTCCAGCATGTCGGCCATGCGGTCAAAGCCGATCGAAGCACGGTAAAGCGGGGTAGGATCAAAACGACGCATGAGCATCCTCCTTTGCGAAGCGATACAAGATGTTGCGCGCCCTCCGGTCGCGGACGGGCGCTGTCGGGGTTGGTCCGGGTCCAGTCTGGCCCCCGGATACTGCAAATCTGGGAAGCGGAAACCGGGCTTTCAAGGGCCCGGTATCTGCATCCTCGCGAAGTCGTGATCACGGGCGCAGGAAGCGCGCGCCCCCGCCTGCGCTCATCGCGCGCGGCGCGCTGGTCTGCGCGGCAGGCGGCTGCACGAAACGCCGGTCCCGCGCGTCAAGTGCTGCGCGCAATTCATCGAGACGCGGTCCAAGCGTCACCCCCAGCGACACGTCCCGCGCCGCACCATCCACGCTGCCCGTGCCCATGGCCGACACCACCGAGACGATATGCGGCCGCCCCTGCGACAGTGCAAAGACCGGCGCACCGGAAGCCCCGAAATCGACCGAACAGGTCATCTTCAACACGCCCGAGCGGTCGCGTTCCAGCACCTGACAGCGTTCCTGCAGCGAGGGGGCCTGCAAGCGCCCGCGCGCATAGGACACCACGCCCACCTGATCGCCCCGGCGCGGCTCGGAATAGACCGCGAAGGGCACGACCCCCATGCTGCGAATCGGATGGGACAGTTCCAGCAGCGCCAGATCATGCGACACATTCGCAAGCCCGGTGCCGCCAGCCGGGTCATAGCGCGGATGCACCACCGAGCGGATCACCCGCCCCTCGGCAGCCGCGCGGCCATTGCGGAAGCCCGCGCGAAACAGCAAGTCGTCATCAGTGGCCCGCGCGCCGGTTTCCTTGTCAAACAGGCAATGCGCGGCGGTCAGCACCAGCTTGTCAGAGATCAGCGCGCCCGTGCAATGCCCGCGTGTGCCGATATCGATGCGCCCCACACCTTCCCAGCCCTGCACCTGCAGCCCCGATTCGAGCATCCGCAGCGGGTCATCCTGCGCGGCCAGCGGCAGCGGCAGGCCAAGCAGAAGGGCAAGAGCGAGAACAGCGCGCGCGAACATCCGGGGTCTCCATCTGGCTACCCGTTCCGCCTAGCGCGCGATTCGGGCAGCAAGATGGCAGATCAGCGCAGGATCGGCACAGCCATCCCCTCGCGGTCCAGCGCCGCCGGGCGCGGCCCGCCTGTGGCCCAGTCCAGCAATTCGACCGTATGCACGACCGGGGTTTCAGTGCCCGATCCGATCTGCATCATGCAGCCGATATTGCCCGCCGCGATCACATCGGGCGTTTTCGCCTCCAGCGTCTCGACCTTGCGCGCTTTCAACTGTTTCGAGATCTCGGGCTGCATCAGATTGTAAGTGCCTGCCGAGCCACAGCACAGATGGCTGTCCTTTGGTTCCACCACCTCATAGCCCGCGCGCTTGAGCAGATCCTTGGGATAGGTCTTGATCTGCTGGCCATGCTGCAGCGAACAGGCGGCGTGATAGGCGATCTTCAAGGGCTGTTTCTCGCCCTTGGGCAGGTCAAGCTTCATCAGCACTTCGCTCACATCCATCGCGATCCCGGCCACGGCCTTGGCCTCTTCGGCCAGTTTCTCATTGCGGAACATATGGCCATAATCCTTGACCGTGGTGCCGCAACCGCTGGTGTTGATCACCACCGCGTCCAAGCCTTCGCCTTGCATCTCACGCCACCAGGCGCGGATGTTTTTCGCCGCAGTCGCATGGCTCTCGGCGGTCTTGCCCATATGATGGGTCAGCGCGCCGCAGCACCCTGCCCCCTCGGCGATCACCACTTCCGCGCCCAGACGGGTCAGAAGCCGGATCGTCGCGTCGTTGATATCAGTGTTGAGCGCGCGCTGCGCACAGCCCGTCATCAGTGCAACCCGCATCTTGCGCGGACCTTCGGCCGGGAACACCTGCGGGTCGTCATTGCGGCTGACCGGCGGGATCTGTTTCGGAGCCATCTCCAGCATCGCGCGCAGCCGCGCATCGGGCATCAGCGCCGCGAAAGGCCGCCCGATCTTGGCGCCCAAGAGCGCCAGCCGGAAGCGCGTCGGATAGGGCAGGATCTGCGCCAGCGTCCAGCGCAGCATTCGTTCGAACAGGGGCCGTTTATAGGTCTGCTCGATATATTCGCGCGCGTGATCCACGAGATGCATGTAATGCACGCCCGAGGGGCAGGTCGTCATGCAGGCCAGACAGGACAGGCAGCGGTCGATATGTTTGACCGTCTTTTCATCTGCCGGGCGGCCCTTTTCCAGCATGTCCTTGATCAGATAAATGCGCCCGCGCGGGCTGTCCAGCTCATCGCCCAGCACCTGATAGGTCGGGCAGGTCGCTGTGCAGAACCCGCAATGCACGCAGGTCCGCAGGATTTCATTGGAGCGCGCGGTGGCGGCGTCCTTCAACTGGGCTTCGGAGAAATGTGTCTGCATGTCGTCTATCCCATCAGGCCAGTGTTCAGGATCCCGCGCGGGTCGAATTTCGCGCGCAAGCCCGCACTCAGCGCGGCAACAGGCGCGGCTTCGGGCTGGAACACAGGCAACGCGGCGCGCGTGGCCTCGGATCCGCGGATCAATGTTGCATGGCCAGAAAAAGCCCCCAGCCGCGCGCGCAGGTCGGTGCCCTCGGGCACCAGCACCCAGATCAGCCCGCCGCCCCAGTCCATCACCACCGGGCAGCCCATAAGCGCGACCAGATCCGGCGCAGAACTGGGCCGGGTGGAAATCCGCCAGACATCGCCCGGCACTTCGGCAAATTCGGTCACATCGCGAATCGCAGTCCAGAGATCGCGGCTGGCATCACCCTCGAGCACGGACCAATCGCCGCCCAGCGCATCCTGCAACGCGCCAAGCCGGTAGCGCACCTGTTCGGCAAACCCCTCGATGCGCAAAGCGACGTGCCCGGCATGGTCGCGCGCAGCGCCATTCACCTCGAACGGGGTGCCCAGCGCGCGGCTCATCAGATCGACCGCCTGCGGCACCTCCAGAACATCGCTTTGCAGCGTCGCCTGTGCCTCGGGCACGGGCAGCAGCTTGAAGGAACATTCGCTCAGCACCCCCAGCGTGCCCCAGCTGCCCGCCATCAGCTTGACCAGATCATAGCCGGTGACATTCTTCATCACGCGGCCCCCGTTCTTGATGATGCTGCCGGACCCATCCACAAACCGCACTCCGATCAGACTGTCGCGACAGGCCCCGGTCTGCACCCGGCGCGGGCCAGAGGCATTGGCGGCCACCATCCCGCCGACACTCGGCACCCCATCACGCCCCAGCAGCGCGCGTGCATCCATCGGCTCGAAAGGCAGGCGCTGCCCCTCGGCGGCAAGTGCGGCCTCGACCCCGGCCAGCGGCGTGCCTGCCTGCGCAACCAGCGTCAGCGCGCCGGGTTCATAGAGGCTGATCCCGCTCAGCCCCGCAGTTTCCAGGACTTCGCCCGCGACAGGCTTGCCGATATCGCGCGTGCGCCCGCCTGCAACCCGCAACGGCCCCTGCGCGGCGCGGATCAGGTCGGATAATTCAGCCTCATTGGCGGGGCGCATGGGCGGCCCTCCTCTTCTTCTTTCTGATGTCAGTCTTGCCGGGATGTTCCGGGGATGATCGCGCGCCGCTCAGGCCGCACGCCGCGCCGCACTTGCCTCCAGCGGAAAGACCTTGGCCGGATTGAGCAGCCAGCGCGGGTCGAACACATCCTTGACGCGCATCTGCGCGTCCAGATCCGACGCGGTGAACTGCACCGACATCAGATCGCGCTTTTCAATCCCCACCCCATGCTCGCCGGTCAGACAGCCGCCCGCCTCGACACAAAGCGTCAGGATGGCCGCGCCAAAGGCTTCGCATTTTTCCAGATCGCCGGGTTTGTTCGCATCGAACAGGATCAGCGGGTGCATATTCCCGTCACCGGCATGGAACACATTCGCCACATCCAGCCCGTATTCGCGGCTCATCTCGCCGATCCGGCGCAGCACGAAAGGCAGCGAGGACACCGGGATCGTCCCGTCAAGGCACATATAGTCATTGATCTGCCCCATCGCCCCGAAGGCTGATTTCCGCCCGAGCCAGATTTTCTTGCTCTCTTCCTCGGACTGGCTTTCGCGCAGCTCGACCGGGTTATGGCGGCGCGCGATCTGGCTGATCAGGCCCAGCTGTTCCGTTATTTCCGCCTCAGACCCCTCGACCTCGATGATCAGCAGCGCCTCGCAATCAGGATAGCCTGCCTTGGCGAAATCCTCGCAGGCGCGGATGCAGGGGCGGTCCATGAATTCGATCGCGACCGGCAGGATACCGGCCTTGATGATATCGGAAACGCAAGCGCCCGCGACCTCGTTGCTGTCAAAGGCGATCAACACGGGCCGCGCGCCTTCGGGCTTGGGCAGGATGCGCAAGGTGGCCTCGGTCACGACGCCAAGCTGGCCTTCAGATCCGCAGATCACCCCCAGCAGGTCATAGCCTGCGGCATCGGCATAGGCCCCGCCGATCTCGACAATGGTGCCGTCCATCTGGACCATGGTCACGCCGAGCAGATTGTTGGTCGTCACGCCGTATTTCAGACAATGCGCGCCGCCGGAATTCATCGCGATATTGCCTGCAATCGCGCAGGCCAACTGGCTGGAAGGGTCAGGCGCATAGAAAAACCCGTCGCTTTCGACCTCGCCTGTGACCGAGAGATTGGTCATGCCGGTCTGCACCCGGATGATGCGGTCGGCATAATTCACCTCCAGCACATCGCGCAGCCGCGCGACACCCAGGATGATGCTGTCCTCGGTCGGCAGCGAGCCGCCCGCGAGCGAGGTTCCGGCCCCGCGCGGGACCACCTTCACACTTTCCTCATGGCAGATCCGCAGGATGGTCGAGACTTCTTCGGTGGAAGACGGGAGCGTCACAGCCATGGGAATGCAGCGATAGACAGTCAGCGCGTCGCATTCATAGGCGCGGCATTCGGCTTCATCCGTGATCAGGGCAGCGGGCGGCAGTTCCGCGCCCAGCCGCGCGAGGATGCGCGCGCGCTTGGCCATTATGGCCGGATTGGGTTGTGGCATCTCCATGATCGACCCTCCCTGATCGCAGATTTGGTAAAATAATATTACCAATTTTGACAAAAGCAAGTGTTTTGTCGCCGCAACCAGATTCCGGGAAAAGAATCGCGCGCCTGGATCACTCCGGGCGCGCGTCTCTTGGTCTGACAACTGTCATGATCCGGCTTGGCCGGGTTGCGGCGACAGGACCGCCCTTCGCGTCACAGCGATGGCAATGGCGTCCGCAGGGGGGTCAATCCCCCCAAGGACGCCACCTCCTTACTCGGCCGCCAGCGGGGCCTGATCGACCAGACCGACAATATCCATCATGATCTGATTGAGCTGGAAATCCTTGGGCGTGTAGACCTGCGCGATCCCCATCGCGCGCAGACGGGCCGCATCTTCCTCGGGGATGATCCCGCCCACAATCACCGGGACATGCGCCAGACCCTCATCGCGCATCCGCTGCATCAGTTCCTCCATCAGGGGCATATGCGATCCCGACAGGATCGACAGCCCCACCACATGCGCATCTTCCTCGCGCACCGCCGCCACGATCTCGGCCGGGGTCAGGCGGATGCCCTCGTAATGGATATCCATGCCGCAATCGCGTGCGCGCGCGGCGATCTGCTCGGCCCCGTTGGAATGCCCGTCCAGCCCGGGCTTGCCGACCACGAATTTCAACCGCCGCCCCAGTTTCACGCTGACCGCATCCACGGCCTCGCGCACCGGGTCCAGCCCTTCGGTCCGGTTCGAGGGCGCACGGCTCACCCCCGTAGGCCCGCGATACTGCCCGAATGCCGCGCGCACCGTCTCGCCCCATTCGCCGGTCGTGGCGCCTGCTTTCGCAGCCGCAATCGAGGCGGGCATGACATTCACACCAGAGCGCGCGGCTTCGCGCAGATCGGCAAGCGCTTGTTTCACCGCACCCGCATCGCGCGACGCCCGCCATGCCTCCAGCCGCGCGATCTGATCGGCTTCGGCTTCGGGATCGCAGACCATGATCGCGTCCTCGCCTGTGGTCAGCGGCGAAGGTTCGGTCGTGGTGAACTTGTTCACGCCGACAACGACCGTTTCGCCCGACTCGATGCCCGTAATCCGCTCGGCATTCGCCTCGACCAGCCGCGATTTCATGTATTCGATGGCCTTGACGGCCCCGCCCATATCGTCGATCCGCGCCAGTTCCTCGCGCGCACCTTCCATCAGTTCCGCAACCTTGCGGTCGACCGCCGGGTTGTTGTCGAACAAGTCTTCAAATTCCAGCAGGTCCGTTTCATAGGCCAGCACCTGCTGCAGGCGCAGCGACCATTGCTGATCCCAGGGGCGCGGCAGGCCTAGCGCCTCATTCCATGCCGGAAGCTGCAACGCGCGGCAGCGGGCTTTCTTCGACAGCGTGACTGCCAGTGCCTCAATGAGAATCCGATAGACGTTGTTTTCAGGCTGCGGTTCGGTCAGACCCAGCGAGTTAACCTGCACCCCGTAGCGGAAACGGCGGTATTTCGGATCGTCAAT
>SKRP01000021.1 GCA_007118445.1 Natronohydrobacter sp. | reverse complement strand
TGATGAAAAGCGGCGCGCTGGTCGATCCGCTGCGCGAAGGGATCGGCAATGGCGGCTGCGGGGGCGCGAAGGTGCGCAATCCCAAGCCACCGGTCTGGGCCTTCTGGCATGACCCTGCGCGCATGGTGAAATTCCGCACAGAGGCCACCAAGACCTTCCTCTTCCTGCTGAAATGGATGTCGCTCGCGTTCCTGCTGGAAAGCCTGATGCTGGCCTATGTGCCCGCCGAACTGGTCACGCAGACGCTGGGCGGCAATGGCGTGCTGCCGATTGTCATTGCCACGCTGGTCGGTGTGCCCGCCTATTTCAACGGCTATGCGGCACTGCCGCTGATCGGCACGCTGATAGAGCAGGGGATGCAGGCAGGCGCTGGCATGGCCTTTCTGGTCGCGGGCGGTGTCACATCGCTGCCCGCCGCGATTGCGGTCTGGGCGCTGGTCAAGTTCCGGGTTTTCGCGCTTTATATCGCGATTTCGCTGGGCGGGGCCTTTGCGATGGGGCTGATCTTCCATCTCTGGACGTTGCTGTAACGCCGCAGACAGACTAAGAGCGAAAGCCGCAGGGTCTAAACCTTGCGGCTTTTGCGCTGCAATGGTCTATTGGTAGCGTGTTTCCGCCAGAAGAATCGAGCAGCCCATGTCTGACCTGTTGAGCCAATCTGAGAGCTATGATGCGTCCTCCATCGAAGTGCTGGAAGGGCTGGAGCCTGTCCGCAAGCGCCCCGGCATGTATATCGGCGGCACCGATGAACGCGCGCTGCATCATCTGGTGGCGGAAGTGCTGGACAACTCGATGGATGAAGCGGTCGCGGGACATGCCAATCGCATCGAGGTCGAATTGCACGCCGATTACTCGGTGACGATCCGCGACAACGGGCGCGGCATCCCGATTGACCCGCACCCCAAATTCCCCGGCAAATCGGCGCTGGAAGTGATCCTGTGCACGCTGCACGCGGGCGGCAAATTCTCGGGGAAAGCCTATCAGACAAGCGGGGGCTTGCACGGGGTCGGGGCCTCAGTGGTCAACGCGCTCTCGGACCATATGCGGGTTGAAGTCGCGCGCAACCGCGAGCTCTTCGCGCAGGAATTCTCGCGCGGCATCCCGCAGGGACCAGTGGCCAAGGTCGGCCCCGCGCCCAACCGGCGCGGCACTATGGTCACGTTCCACCCCGACGCCGAGATTTTCGGCGCGCTGAAATTCCGCCCCGCGCGGCTTCTGAAAATGGTGCGCTCGAAAGCCTATCTGTTCTCGGGCGTCGAAATCCGCTGGAAATCTGCCATCCCCGATGGCGATACGCCGATGGAGGCCACGTTTCACTTCCCCGGCGGTCTGGCCGATTACCTGAATGAACAACTGACGGGGGCGGTGACCTATTCCGACAAACCTTTCGCGGGCAAGGTCCAGTTTCAGGAGAAATTCGGCCAGCCCGGATCGGTCGAATGGGCGGTGAACTGGACCCCGGTGCGCGACGGTTTCGTGCAGAGCTACTGTAACACTGTGCCCACGCCCGAAGGCGGGACGCATGAACAGGGCTTCTGGGCCGCGATCCTGAAGGGCATCCGGGCTTACGGCGAACTCGCCAACAACAAGAAAGCCGCCCAAATCACCCGCGAGGATATGACCACCGGCGGCTGCGCGCTGGTGTCGTGTTTCATCCGAGAGCCGGAATTCGTGGGCCAGACCAAGGACCGGCTGGCCACGACCGAGGCCGCGCGCATGGTCGAAGGGGCGGTGCGCGACCATTTCGACAACTGGCTGGCGGCGGACCCGAAAGCGGCCGGCGCGATTCTCGATTTTCTGGTGCTCCGGGCCGAGGAACGGCTGAAGCGCAAGCAGGAGAAGGAAACCTCGCGCAAGACCGCGACCAAGAAACTGCGCCTGCCCGGCAAGCTGGTGGATTGCTCGGCGACCAGCCGCGACGGGACCGAGCTGTTCATCGTCGAGGGCGACTCGGCAGGCGGGTCGGCCAAGATGGCGCGGGATCGCAAGACGCAGGCTTTGCTGCCCTTGCGCGGCAAGATCCTGAACGTGCTGGGGGCAGCCTCGTCCAAGCTGGGGACGAATGCGGAAATCAACGATCTGTGCCAGGCGATGGGGGTGGGGCTGGGGTCGAAATTCCGGCTCGATGATCTGCGCTATGACAAGATCATCATCATGACCGATGCCGATGTCGATGGCGCGCATATTGCAGCGCTGCTGATGACGTTTTTCTTCACCCAGATGCGCCCGATGATCGATTCGGGCCACCTGTATCTGGCCTGCCCGCCGCTGTTCCGCCTGACGCAAGGCGCGAAGCGCGTCTATGCGCTGGATGAGGCCGAGAAGGAGCGCCTGCTGGCCGAGGGCTTTGGCGGCAAGGGCAAGGTGGATGTGTCGCGCTTCAAGGGTCTGGGCGAGATGGATGCGAAGGATCTGAAGGACACCACGATGGACCCAGGCAGTCGCCGGTTGATCCGGGTGTCGGTGGATGACGACATGCCGGGCGAGACTGGTGATCTGGTCGAGCGGCTGATGGGCAAGAAACCCGAATTGCGCTTCCAGTATATCAGCGAGAATGCGCGGTTTGTGGAGGATGTGGATGT